>PKYX01000368.1 GCA_003132825.1 Acidobacteriaceae bacterium | reverse complement strand
TTGGCCGTCCAAGTTCCGGCCCCGGAGAGCGAAGTCATCGGGGCGGTTCAGGAGGTCGTGCAGGATGGAATGGTCCAGGGCAGCGTCGAGTACAACAAGGACAAATACGTTGAGAAGGCAGAGGTGGCCTCTTCTTCCCCGTTATTTGCCGTGTGGACCGAGCCCGGCACGGTTTTCTACAAAGTGCGCAAGGAAGTGCTGGCCCCGACAAACTTCAAGGATAGCGGAGACTCGGGCACGCTGGCAGTGCGCTATGTCGTCCTCGGCCAAGGCCCGTCCAATGCCCTGTTGCGAATCGACGCGGTTTTTGTCGAGGATTTCCGCCACACCGTGCATCCCTCGAACGGCTCGGTCGAGAGCAGTGAATTCAAAGCGATCCAGGATCAAATCGACGGCATCGAGCTGAAAAAGAAGCAGGCGACGGAAGCTGAAAAGCAGCGTCAGCAAGACCTGGCCCAGCAGGTTCTAGTTCGTCCCCCGGATCGTGAAAATGACGCCTCCCGTCTGCTGGTGGCCGAAAGTTCTGCGAAAACCTTGGANNGGCGGCCAACTAAAATCGGCGCCTTTCCATACCGCAACCACGGTGAAGGATCTCCCGGCCGGCGCCGATGTTGTAATCCTGATCGTGACCCCATACTGGTACGGCGTAGAAACCGAAGACGGACAGCACGGCTGGCTTTCCCGCTCCCAACTGGAGCCGCTTCCATGAGCTCTGCTCGCGCTCGGTGCGCCCGCGCCCGTAGTAGATGTTGCGCACTCGGTTGGGCGGCGCTGCTTCTCATCGGCGCGACCGGCGGCAGAGCCCAGGACACGCCGCAAGAGCGGGCTTTCAGCCAATCCAAGCCGGCGGTGGAGAAGGCTCTCAAGAGCCTGCAGCCGTTCATGGCGGGACGGATCCCGATCTTGGATGGATTCGCCCACCCTGGCAACCTTCCAATGGAGCGGTTTCAGCGCGGCTACTATCAGTGCACGGTCGAAGTGCTCGCATCAGGTTCTGCCGGATCCTTGGTTCGGGTCCGGGCCAAGATCACTGCCTGGTACACCGACCGAACCCCTTCCGGCTCCGGCTACCGGGCCTTGCCATCCAACGGGCGACTGGAAACTGATCTGCTCGATCGGCTCTCGGACGCACTCGGCGAAATCCCATCCGCGGTCGAGGCCGGACGGCCTTCGCCAAAGTCCTCCCCGTCCGCTGACCATCCCGCCACACCGCAGCCCACGGCTTCAGCCCCGATGCCCAGGCTGCCAGCGTCTTCTTTGTACGGGGGACTGAAAGTGCCGGCTCCGGGCGGCGCCCCGTCCACCTCGCTCGAGGGGCAAACCGAGGCGGCCGAGAAGCACGAGAGGGACTTGGCGTCTGAAGCCAAGGGGTTAGAGGAAATCCTGCAAAACCAATCTCGTCCCGATAACCTGGCCGCCGTGAAAAAGACCGGAACTCCGGTGTTACAGAGCGCGAAGGCGGACGCGCCCATGCTGTTTTCCGCGACCGCCGGAGACGAGTTCGAGATCTTGGATACCAGCTTGGAGTGGGTCCACGTCCGCATCTCGGGCCTCTCGCGGGGATGGATTCGCCGCGCCAGCCTGGAAATGCCCGGCGATCCGACCGGGGACCGGCAAGCCAGCGGTGGATCGAGTCCCGTCGCCGCCGCATTTCACGTGACGGGCGAACAATTCGCGCCTTTCCCGGGAGACTGGGTGGCGCTCCGGGGAAAAACCGTCAAGATCGTCTCGGTGCAGAGGACGGACGAGAATGCCAAAGACCCCGGCCCGCAAGCCAGGCTCGAGTTCGCCAAGGCTCTGTTCACCAAGGAATACCCAGAAGCGTCCTTGGCCTCCGACGGAATCGTGCTGATTTTCGATTCCGAAGACGGTGGAATGGTGGCCGCCGCTCTCCCCTCGCTGCAGCAGTGGAAAGTCGGCGTGTTGTCGGACGATGCCTTCTGGCGCCAGTGCTTCTTCGATCCTCCGGAAGCATTTACTTCGTCCGCGAATCGCTAGCCGGCAGCAAAGGCGCTAAAAATGAAGTTCTGCACCACCATAGGAATTAAGGCCGCCTCGCTGCCATCAACTTACCGAAAAAAGAAGAGGTTCCTGGAATCGACGAACAGCGGCGGAGCTAGGTTGACTGCCACATAACCGAAGGTGACTAAGTGACCACAAGGGAAATTCAGGTGCAGCGATTTAGCGTGACTTCTTCCCGATCATTCCAGGAGGTCGTAGCAAGAATTGATGCAGCTGTCGGCCATCCTGATATGAGGGCATTCTCGAGAGAAGTTGCGGGAGCCAAGACCTAGGCTGAACTGGAGACGGTAGTTCACGAAGTCGTGGGACCGTCGGATCTGATGGAGTTTGCTCGTTACGATCTAGGCGTGATCCTCCGGAAGGAACAAGGAAACCCCGCGCCCCAGAGCTTACGTCTCGTCGCCGGCAATCCGCTCATCATGAAACAAATGGTGGAGCATGTCCCCGATGCCGGCTCCTATGCGCCCGTAACCATCCTGATCGACCAGCGTCCGGATGGCGTGCACCTCTCCTACGATCGCATGACAAGCTTCCTGGCTTCCTACGGAAGCTTCCAAAGTAGCGCAGGATCTTGACTCCAAGGTCGAGAAATTGCTGACTGAGGCTGCGCTCTGAAGAGTCCGGCCCTGCGGGTTGTGCTGCCGGAAATTGCCTTGCAATCCCTTGGTGAGACGTCCAAAATGAGCGGCCTGTGCCCTATGCCACCCAGATGGAGGTGCCGCGTCGTCGGATAGAGCCACTGCCGGGTGTCCTAGGGCTGCTCGCGCTCTCCGTCTTCATCAACTACATCGACCGCGGGAGCCTCTCCATTGCCGCGCCTATCCTCAAGGATGAGCTCCACCTTTCCGCTTCGCAGCTGGGTATCTTGCTCTCATCCTTTTTCTGGACCTACGCCTGCTTTCAGATCGTCTCCGGGTGGCTGGTCGACCGATTCAACGTCAACTGGGTGCTGGCGCTTGGATTCTTTGTTTGGTCTTCGGCTACTGCAGTCACCGGACTGGTCCATGGATTCGCCATCCTGCTGGTAGTCCGCCTCGTCCTCGGGATCGGCGAATCGGTGGCTTATCCGTCGTATTCAAAGATTGTGGCACGACACTTTTCCGAAGACCGACGGGGGCTCGCCAACTCGGTGATTGCGGCGGGCAATTTGTGCGGGCCGGGCTTCGGCATGTTCCTGGGAGGAGTGCTGATGGCCAGGTATGGCTGGCGGTCATTTTTTGTCGTGCTCGGCCTGGCCAGCCTGATCTGGCTGTTGCTCTGGTTGAGGTGGATGCCCCGCACACCGATCGCTGACGTCCCTGACCTGTCGCTGGCCCCGGGTATCTTTGCCATTCTCGAACAGAGGTCGGCGTGGGGCACCTGCGTGGGCCTGTTCTCGGTGAACTATTTCTCTTATTTCTTGATCACCTGGCTGCCGTTCTACCTGGTGCGCGAGCGCCATTTTTCGATGAATAAAATGGCGAATGTCGCCGGAGGTTCGTACTTGGCCGCCGCTATGGTTGCGACCTTCTGCGGCTGGCTATCCGACCGCTGGATTGAGGCTGGCATGTCTCCCACCCACGTGCGTAAGACATTCACGGGAGCCGGCCTGGGCTGCGCGGGTGTTTTCCTTCTCATTTGCGTTGTGGTCGGACCTAGGCTCTCGATCGTGACGCTCGCTCTGGCCACCATGTCGCTCGGAGCATGTTTTTCGAACCTGTGGGCCATCACGCAGACTTTGGCCGGGCCTGATGCCGCGGGTCGCTGGACTGGCGTGCAAAATTTTGCGGGAAATCTCGCTGGCTGGGTCGGGCCGGCCCTCACCGGATTCGTGCTCGACCGCACCGGGCAGTTTTTCTGGCCCTTTGCTATCACGGCGGCGGTGGCGCTGCTCGGAGTGCTGGCCTGGGTGTTTATGGTCGGTCCGTTGGAACCAGTGGTTTGGGAGCTGGTCGGGCCAGGGCAGAATCCAGCCGAACCCGCGTAGTCTTTCGGAATCCTAGACCGGAGCTAGGTGGAGTACTCGGCATTGATGCGGATATATTCCGCAGTCAGGTCTGAGGTGAGAAACCGGACTCCGCTCCGGCCTCGCCGAAGTTTCACGCAAATATCACAGCTCGGCTGGGCCAGGTCCTGATGGGCGCCGGCCTGGTCAAACGGATGTACTTTCCCGCCGCGGAATACCAGCTGCTTGCCAATCGCGATCTCAACTTGCTCCGGAACAATCGGCACACCACAAGAGCCCACGGCCGCGAGGATACGGCCCCAGTTTGGATCCGCGCCCGCCCATGCAGTCTTAACCAGGGGAGAGCGAGCAATCGCCCTGGCCACCTGCAGCGCTTCCGGGCGATTCCTCGCCTGCTCGACGGACAGGCGAATCACATGCTGGACGCCTTCCCCGTCGGCCACAATCTGCTCGGCCAGGGATTGGCAGACTTGGAGCAGAGCAGAGGCAAATTGCTTTCGCACGCCGGACCGATGGAGCGGAACCGCGCTCTGTCCGCTGGCCAGCAGCAGTACGGTGTCGTTGGTCGAAGTGTCTCCGTCCACCAAAATGCAATTGAAAGTCTGGTCGCAGGTCTGCCGCAAGAGCCGCCGCAATTCCGCGGTCCCTGCCGCGGCGTCGGTGCACAGGTACACCAGCATGGTCGCCAGCTGGGGGTGAATCATGCCGGAACCCTTGGCGACCCCCGTAAGCATAACGACATCCTTGCCCGATCGAAACTGGGCCGAGGCCAGCTTGGGACGCAAGTCCGTGGTCATAATGGCCTGCACGAAGTTGTGCAACGCCTGCTCGGTCGCTTGCCTGGCTGCGATCAACTCGGGCAGCTTGGTCACAATCTTTTCTGCAGGCAAAGGTACACCAATGATCCCGGTCGAGGATGGGAAGACTTCTTCGGGATTCACCCCGAGAAGCCGGGAGGTTTCGCGGCAGATCTGCCGGCAGGCGCGAAGTCCGGCCGGGCCGGTGGCGCAGTTGGCGTTTCCGGAGTTCACCAGGACCGCCCGCACCCGCCCTCTGCTGGCTGCAAGAGACGCGCGGTCAACCTGCAAAGGTGCGGCCACGACTCGGTTCTGGGTGAAGACGGCAGCGGCCGTGGTTCCTCGACAGGCCTCGATCAGCGCCAGGTCCGGGCGTCCACTGGCCTTGACCCCAGCCGCGACGGCGGAGAACGCAAAGCCTTTGGGCAGAAGTATGGAGTTCAGGGGAGCGGCCAGGCGGTTCATACCTCCAGCTTCACCAGGAAGCTTGCAGGTTCAGGCAGGATCGCGAATCTGGGCAACTCGCCGCGGACCATCGCCACTTCGTCGCAGCAATGGAGTCTGGGACATACCCAGCAGTCTTTGTGAATCTTGTCGGGCAGGTCCTCGCGCTGGGCTAGGCTGAAGCCTAGGTGGGCAAAGAACTCCGGCTTGCGGGTAAACAAGCAAATGCAACTCACGGAATGCTTTTCGGATTCTTCGAGAAGCGCCTCGACCACGCGTTTTCCGCCGCCGGATTTCTGGTACACGGGATCCACCGTAATAGAGCGGATCTCCGCCAGGTGCTGCCCGTAGAGATGCAGCGCGCCGCAACCGATAATGCTTCCGCGATGCTCGAGCACGACGAAGTCGCGCACGTTCTCGCAGATTTCGGCGAAGGTCCGGGGCAGCAGGGTGCCGTCGCCAGAGTACGCACTGATCAGTTCGTGGATGCGTTCCGCGTCGGGAAGGATAGCGTCACGCGTGCGCATGAATTTCCTCCCGGATCGATCCGATCCTCTGCTTGGCATCGGTCAGCGCCTGGCGGACTCGCGCCGGCGCCGTGCCCCCCGGCACATCGTGAATGGCCAGCACGGCCTCGAGATGCAGGCAGGAATAAAAGTCCTGATCAAAGGCTGTATTCAATTTCTTTAATTCCTCCAAAGGCAAATCCTGAAACTGACAACCCTTCTCCAGGCACAACTGCACGGCTTTGCCCACCTGCTCATGCGCCAGCCGGAAAGCCACGCCGCGCTGCACGAGATAGGTGGCCGCGGCCCAGGCATTCATGAATCCGGTCTGCGCGGCATTTTGCATACGATCGTGGTCAAACTCGACAGCCTTCATCCAACCGGTTGCCAAAGGCACCAGCGAGAGCACCGTTTCCGTGGCGTCAAACAGAGGTTCCTGGGTCTCCTGCAGATCCTTGTTGTAGGCCAGAGGCAGCCCCTTCACCATCACCAGCAAAGCCGTGGCGTTGCCGATCACGCGGCCTGCCTTGCCGCGAGTTAATTCCAGCAGGTCCGGATTCTTCTTTTGCGGCATGGCGCTGCTTCCGGTGGAGTATCTTTCCGGCAAATGCACGAAGCCGAATTCCTGGGTGGAAAACAAGATCATCTCCTCCGCCCAGCGGCTTAGGTGCAGAGCCAGCAGCGAAAGTACGCTGGCAAACTCCAAGACGAAGTCGCGATCGCTGGTTGCGTCAATGCTGTTTCCCGTCGGCCGATCAAAACCGAGGTTTCCTGACATGGTCCGGCGATCGAGCGGCAAGGTCGTGCCCGCCACCGCGCCCGAGCCCAGCGGACAGACATTTAGCCGCTTACGGCAGTCCGCCAGCCGGTCGGCGTCGCGCAGAAACATCTCCACATAGGCCAGCAGCCAGTGCGAAACCAGCACCGGCTCGGCTTGCTGCAAATGCGTATAGGCAGGCATGGCAGCATCCCCGGCTTGCTCCGCGCGCTCGAGAACAACCGCGAGCCACTCCGCCAATTCGGCGCGCAATTGGTCGATGCTGCCCCGGACATACAGACGGAGATCGGTGGCAATCTGCTCGTTGCGGCTGCGTCCGCTGTGTAGCTTGTATCCGACTTCACCGATCCGCGCCACCAACTGCTTTTCGACGAAATGGTGTACGTCCTCGGCTTCATCGTCTTCCACCAAGCCTTGGGACCTGGCGGCCATCTCGCCAATCTGCTCGAGTCCTTCGAGAACGTTGATGAGTTCGTCGGCCGACAGAACTCCGGCAGTTTTCAGCGCGCGGGCATGGGCCCCGCTGGCCGCCAGTTCGTAGCTCAGCAGCCGGCGGTCGAAGTCAAACGACCG
>PKYX01000456.1 GCA_003132825.1 Acidobacteriaceae bacterium | reverse complement strand
GAAGTAGGATGCCGCGCCTGTGCGACTCCCGGCGGCGGCTGTCAGTTCCTGGGTACGGCCGCCACCTCCCAGGTGGTGGCGGAGGCTTTGGGGCTGGCGTTGCCGCACACTGCCTTGGCTCCTTCCGGCCAACCCGTCTGGCTGGATATGGCGAAGCGGTCCGCGAGAGCTGTGCTGCGGCTGAACCAGCTGGGGCGGAAGACCGCTGACGTTTTAACCGATGCGGCTTTGCAGAACGCCATGGTTCTGCACGCCGCATTCGGCGGGTCGACCAACCTGCTTTTGCATGTGCCGGCCATCGCGTACTCCGCAAAATTGGGCCGGCCGAGCGCGGCCGATTGGGTTCGCCTCAATCGCCAAGTCCCGCGACTGGTCGACGCTCTGCCGAACGGCCCACGGAATCACGCCACGGTGCAGGTGTTCCTCGCCGGCGCGGTGCCGGAAGTGATGTTGCATCTACGGCGCGCCGGACTCATCGACACTCGCGTGCTGACGGTCTCCGGCGAAACCTTGGACAGCAACCTCGACTGGTGGCAAGACAGCCGGCGACGGCATGAACTTCGCCGCGCGCTCGCACGACAGGACGGCATCGATCCGAATGACGTCATCATGGATCCCGCTCGTGCCAAGTCGCGAGGCCTGACGGCCACGCTCTGCTTTCCGAGCGGCAACCTGGCTCCGGAAGGGTCGGTGATCAAGAGCACCGCCATTGATCCAACGGTTGTCGGAGAAGACGGGGTTTACCGGAAACGCGGGCCGGCTCGGGTTTTCGTCTCCGAACATTCCGCGATTCATGCCATCAAGAATCATGAAGTCCGCGAGGGTGACGTGCTGGTTCTCGTTTGCGGCGGACCGATGGGCTCGGGCATGCAGGAGATCTATCAAGTAACCTCCGCGCTGAAGCATTTGCCCTTCGGCAAGCACGTGGCTTTGCTCACCGATTCCCGCTTCAGCGGCGTGTCAACCGGCGCCTGCATCGGCCACGTATCCCCGGAAGCCCTGGCCGGGGGAGCCATCGGGAAACTATGCGACGGCGATGTGGTGGAAATTGTGATCGACCGCGTGAAACTGGACGGCACGGTTAACTTTGTCGGCGAAAATGGCGAATCGTTCGATGCGGAAGAAGGCGCCCGCCGTCTCGCGCGCCGCGCCCCGCGCGCCGATTTGGCGCCGGACCCGGCCCTGCCGGCGGATACGCGTCTGTGGGCCGCCCTGACGCAAGCGAGCGGAGGGGTGTGGGCGGGCTGCATCTACGATGTCGAGGCCATCATCGCCGCCCTGAACAAATAGCCCGGTCCGAACCATGCCGGCGCTACCTACTGCGACGTTTCCGTGAACCTGGCCGTCGGGTGCCCCAGCCCGAAAGGCCCTTCTGCTGTCACTTGGACCGCTCCCGCGGCGGCGGGAAGGGTCAGCACGACGCTCGCCAGGCCCGATGAATCGGTGGTCACAATGCTGCTCGATAATGTGCCGGCATTGGTCGCGAAAAGAATGCTGGCGCCCGCAACTGTGCCCCCGGAGGAACCGGGGGCAAGCGTCACCGACAAATTCAGGGTGGTGCCGTGCGGGCCGGTCTGGCCGTCGCCGGTTTTGGTCAGAGTCGCGGCCGGATTCCCCACGACGATCCATCCGCCCTGGGTCTGGCTGACTCCGGAATTGTCCGAGCTCGAGACGGTGAAGTGATAGAAGCCCGGAAGCGCGCCCGCGGTCAGGGTAACGATTCCCGTCTGCGCCGTGGTCACGCTCGGTTGCGTGAGCGTCACCGTAATGCCGCTGTCGGCGGTGGACGAGGTGAGCGTGACCGTGCCTGCGTTCGAAGAGATCTTCGGTTCGAGCGTCACCGTCCCTCCGGCCGCAACCATGACGGTGTCCGGATTGAGGTCCCACTCGGCGCCGGGCGTCTGACCCAGAGTTCCCGTGATCACCAGCAGCGTCGCCGTGTACGGCGCAAACGTGGTGGTCGAGGACCAGGCCTCGGGAGACGACGCCACGATGCTGGTCGGCGAATTCTGCGAAAGCGTATAGGTGGTCACGGCCGTGGGTGTAAACCCGTTGGGAATGATTTGCGCGGTCACCGCATTCTGCGGATCCTTGTTGAGTACCACTACGGTCAAGGTCGTGCCCGTCGAGTTCAACGCCGCGTAACTGCTAAACAAACTCGGGTTTGCGTCATTGGTGTCCGAAACAGAAATGGTGCCGAAGCCATGATGCTGGCCGTCGAAGTTGCTATAAAGCTTCAGAGCCTGGTAGTTGGGGTTCGCGGGGTCCGGTGCTTCCCAGCGCGAGGCCAGATAGACGCGCTCGCGGCCCAGAATCCCGTAGGCGTCGGCATCGCCCAAGGCGGTCGAAAAATCTGCGGCGCTGACAATTTCCGCGCTCCACTCGGTGATGCTGAATTGGGTCCCGGGATAAATGGTGTTGAGCAGGGCGCGCATCCGCGGGATTCGAAAAGGTTTCGAATCCATCGGTTCGATGCTGAACCCTCCGTTCTCGATATAGGACGCCTCGCTCGTGTACGTCGGGTCCCACCAGTCCCGGTAGATGCGCACCGCCAACGCTTGCTTCTGTGCGGTCGTAAAGCCACCGAGCGTCGTCGCGTCCGGCGTGTCCGGGTACGCGTGGATGTCGAATACATCGAGCGACCGTGCGCCCGCTACTTCGTCCGACCAGGCCACTTCATTCAACCACCAGGGCAGGAAATCCACTCCGCCGTGGCTGGAGGTGTCGCTAGAGCCGGTCGCCGATCTCCAGTAGTAATACCAGCAGCAGCTCACCGGGCCAAAGCGAATGGCTTCGGGATCCCAACCTTTCAGCGCGCGCGCTTCGGTCAGATAAATATCGCGCAGTTCATCGTAGGTTGTGGGACTCGGGTGAATATCGCGGTGCGTTCCACCCCAGATGTCGATCTCATTATCCATGTCGTAGAAATGCGGCGCGGTGCCAAAAGCGGTACCTAGGGCGGCAGCCCACTGATTGCGGTACACGCTCCCGGCGGGATCGCCCGTGCCGGGTTGATCGAGCAACGGAAAGTACGCATCATTCGGATCGGCCGTGAGGTAGACCGGGTTTGAGGCGCAAGTGGAGCTGAATGGCACTCCGTTTCCGGCGTCGGTGTTGTACGGATCCACGCTGCACTGCGCACCATACTTGGCCACCGAAAAACTCCAGTGTCCGTTGCCCGAGCCTTCCGCGCTTTTCGCCACCCAGGGCAGCATCACCATGGTCATGAGCGGATTGCTGCCGGCGGCTTTCACGTCCTGAATGTAGGCCGCGGAATCGCTATCCCCGATTTCCGAATAGGCAAAATCCTCAAAAAAGTAGTCGTTGTCTGCGTTGTCGGTCTGGGCTTGCCAGTTGTAGGTGGAGGTTGCATTGCCGCCCCAGCGCACCACGGTCAAACCGCTGTCGGTGATCGTGGGCTTGTCCTTGGGATAGGAACCGCCGTAAACATAGGAGCTGATCGGATGCCGGTTGGTCAGCACATCCACGGTGACATGAACCGAAGCGGTCGCGGCTGCGGTCGGCGTGGCGGAGACTTCACCGGAGTTCGCACTCTCGCCCGCCGGGTTCACGGCTGAAACCACGTAGAAGTAAGTAGTACCGTTGGCCGCCGTGGCATCGGTGTAGCTGGCCGCAGCAGGAGCACCAACCTGCGTGTACGGGCCGCCCGTTGTAACCGACCGCTTCACGTGGTACCCCGTAGCACCGGCACTCGCGCCCCAGGAAAGACTGACCTGCGCATTCCCCGCAGTCGCCAGGAGGCCGGTCGGTGCCGGCGGCGGAGCCCCGGCGGTCGGCGTGACAGAGACTTCACCGGAATTCGCGCTTTCGCCCGCCCCGTTTACCGCCGAAACTACGTAGTAATACGCGGCACCGTCACTCAGGCCGGTATCGACAGCGTTGGTCACAGTTGTGGTTGCCGTGACCGTGTAAGGGCCGCCACTGACCGTGGCCCGCTTGACATGGTAGCTGGTGGCTCCCGAACTGGCATTCCAGTTCAGGCTGACCTGCGCGTTTCCCGCGGTCGCCATCAGACCGGTCGGTGCCGGCGGAACCGTGGCTTCGGTCCCACCTCCTCCTCCGGATGAGCCCCCGCTGCCGCCCCCACAGGCGGCGAGAAACAGTGCCAGTACGGGAACCAACAGGCCGCTGAGGGTCCGGTGGACCATTTCGGGAGTTCCTCCTGCCGAGCTAATGTACCGCACCGGCCAGGCACTCAGGGAGCCTGGCCTCGCACGAAAGTCTTACCCGCCTCTCGTTCTCCGGATTCGCCAGAGACCGGCAGAAGGACACCTCTCGGTTTCGCCGCCGGTCATCATCCGAGCAGTTGCGGGTTGCAACCGTCCGATATTCAGGATCGGGCAGAGAGCGGAAAAGCAATCGCCAACCACGGGCCATCTCCCCCCTGCCCGCGACAGCGGGGATCCGGACCAGGCTCGCCCTCGCTGGGGAACCCGCTGATTTTGCCGATAGGACTTTGATGGACTTCCTCTTGGTTCGCTCATCCCGCGCCCGGCGGGAAGAAAACTCGATGAAGAATCCAGCCACGGTGATCGTGGCCATCTGCCTTTTGACTGCGTTCCCCAAGGGGGCAGTAGCCCAGGATGCAGACCCCATGGCAGGTTTCCCGAGCTTGGACAGCGCGACTGCTGCGACCCAAGCGGCGCAGGAAGCTAAGCAGGCCGCCAACCTCGACCTGGACCAATTGGCCAGCATGGACGTGAAGGTAACCTCCGCCTCGAAGAAAAGTGAAAACCTGTTCAGCGCTCCGGCTGCGATTTATGTTCTGAGCGGGGAACAGATTCTGCGGGGAGGATTCTCTTCGGTTCCGGATGCCCTGCGGAGCGTTCCCGGGCTTTACGTGGCCCAGGAGGACTCGCATTCCTGGATTGTCGCCGCTCGCGGCTTCAGTTACGCCTTCAACGACAAAATGCTTGTTCTGCTCGATGGGCGGCTACTCTACGACCCGCTTTTCGGGGGCGTGTACTGGGACACGTTTGATCCTCCCCTCGGAGACATCGATCGTATTGAAATCATTCTCGGCCCGGGCGGCACGCTCTGGGGCGCCAATGCCGTGAACGGCGTCATTAACATCATTACGAAAAACTCGCAGAAGACGCAGGGCTTGGCGGTGGCCGCCTCTGCCGGTATAGACGAACGCGACAAGGCCAGCCTCCGCTATGGCGGCGGGATCGGCCAGAATCTTTCCTACCGGATCTTCGCCCAAGGAATGTACGGCGATCCCACCGTCGATGCCTCCGGAACGCCGCAACCGGATCAATGGAATCTCCAACAAGGCGGACTGCGTTTGGATTGGAGTCTCTCTTCGCGAGACAATTTCAGCTTCGAAGGGGGCGGCTACGATGGCGCCATTCAGGTGGCCGAGCTGAATTTCAGCGGTCCGTCCGCCGCCGGCCCAACCGAGCCGCAGCAAGACGTTGCGATGAAAGGGGGAAATATCGAGGGCCGCTGGAAGCACCACTTTTCCGATCGCTCAAGCACCGATCTGTTGGCCTATTGCAACTGGTTTGATCGCTTCGATACTCTTGGCGGCGATGTTCGCAATACCTGCGATGTCGAGGTACAGCACGACTTTATCTTCACCCCGCGCCATTCCCTCATCTGGGGTGGGAGCATGCTGAGCACCGTCGATACCCCGAGCGACAACTTCGAAATCAGCTACACCCCGGCCCGGGAACGTGACACCACCTATAGCGCTTTTGGGCAGTATGAAATTGCCGCGGTGCCGGACCGACTGCGTTTCATTGGCGGCGCCAAGCTCGAACACAATGCCTACACCGGCTTCGAAATTCAGCCGCAGATTCGTGGGGTTTGGACTCCCAGCCAGTCCGCCACACTATGGGGCGCGGTTTCCCGCGCGGTGCGCGAACCTACCCGCGTCAACACGGATGTCGATCTTAAGGTTTCGGAGACCCTGGGCGGGCCCCTCCCCGTCTTCGCCGCGATTACCGGCAACCCGGCGCTCCACTCGGAGGCGGTGCGCGCCTATGAGCTCGGATCCCGTTACCTGGTTAAACCTGGCTTCTCTTTCGATCTGGCGGCGTTTTACAACCACTACGACCAGCTGATCAACGTAGGACCGCCGGGTCCCCCCGAGGTCTTGTCTTCCTACATCGAAATACCCCTGCAATTCCGGAACTCCGGCACCGGCCAGACCCATGGACTCGGACTGTTCACCGAACTGAGGCCGGTCGGCCGCTGGTCCCTCTCCGCGGGCCTCACCGAAACTCGAGGGGTGGCCACGGCAGGCACGGAGGGCGTCGATACTCCCCGTCACATCCTCAATCTCCAGTCACGCCTGGACCTGACGCGACATTTCAACTTCGACGCGAACTATTACTATTACGATGCGATTTCAGAACTGAAATTGCCCCCGCTGAATCGCGTGGATGTGGGTTTCTCCAGCAACCGGATCTCTGGATTTACGCTTTCTATCTGGGGACGCAACCTGCAGTCGGCGCACCACCTGGAAAACAACACCGGCGAGCCCTATTTTCCGGCCGGAGAAGTTCGCCGGGCGCTGGTCCTCGAATTGATGTGGCGCTCGAGCACAGAATAAGAACCGTCNNGCTCAGACCACGACGAATCGCCAAGCCTCGAGCCCCCGGTAGTGTTCCTGCCGCCCGTTGCACCACCAACCGTCCCGCTGCCGTTACGGGCAGCAAGCCGTTCGATTCCACGGCACGAGGCCGAGCCAGGGAAAACGACCACCGGCCAGTCTCGGCTGGATCTCAGACCGGCCGGGCATGCTCCGGATGTGGACTTCAGGGACTCGCCCCCTACTGAATATCGCAGCCCTGCCGATAGGACGTTGGTGAACCTTGTCTTTGGCTGTTCCCCTGCTCGACCCGGAGAAACTCGATGAAGAATCCACTCATGGTGATGGCGGCGGTCTGCCTTTTGACGGCGCTGCCCCACGGGGCAGCGGCGCAGGGTGCCGCCACGGCGGGAGCTCCCGCGCCTCCGGGCAGCGAAAATTCAGAGGCCCAAGCGGGGCAAGAAGCCAGGCAGGCCGCTGACCTCGACCTGGATCAATTGGCCGGCATGGACGTAAAGGTCACATCCGCCTCCAAGGAAGAGGAGAGACTCTTCGAGGCACCGGCGGCAATTTTCGTTCTCACCGGAGAAGACATTCGCCGGGGCGGCTTCAGCACCCTGCCCGAAGCCCTGCGCATGGTTCCAGGGCTATACGTAGCCCAGACCAACTCGCATCTCTGGCAGATCAGCGCTCGAGGCTTCAGCGATCTGGACAATAACAAGATGCTGGTTTTGGTCGACGGCCGCAGTGAGTATTCGCCGGAATTGGGCATCGTGTACTGGGACGTTCTCGACATGCCTCTCGAAAACATCGAGCGGGTTGAAGTCATTCGCGGGCCGGGTGGAACGTTGTGGGGCGAAAACGCGGTCAACGGCGTGATTAACATCATCACCAAGAGCGCCGCGCAAATGCAAGGAATGCTGGTGTCTACGTCGGCCAGTGAAGAGACCGGCTACACCACCACGGTTCGCTACGGCAGCCAAATCGGTCAGAACCTGACCTATAGCGTATTCGGGAGAGCCTCTTACTGGGAGCCGTTCGAGTCTACTTTTGGTGGCAAAGGACCCGACGAGTTCCTGTTGCCCCAGGCCGGGCTTCGTCTGGACTGGACAGCTTCGAGCCGGGATACGGTGAGCCTGGAGAGCGGTGGCTACGATGGAAGGCAGGGAAGCACTTCGTTCGCGAGCAATATTCCCGCCAGTTACTTGGTTAAGGGAGGCGACGTGCAGGTGCGGTGGAAGCACACTATCTCGGACCGGTCGAGCATCGAAACCCTGGCCTATTGCGACTGGTATACGCGCTTTGGGGCGCCCGGTGAAAAACGCAACAGCTGCGACCTCGAATTGCAGCACTCGTATCAGATTACGCCGCGCCAGTCGTTGATTTCAGGCGGGTCTTTCTTCAGCACGGGCGACAATCTGAGCCCGGATCCGGCCGCCTACCTGCCGGAGCGCCGCCGTACCAGCGTCATCGCCGGTTTCGCGCAATATGAAATCAAGATTATTCCTGACCGCTTGCGCATTCTCGGTGGGGCAAAGCTGGAGCACAACGATTACACCGGGTTCGAGTACCAGCCGCAAGGCCGCCTGGTATGGACGCCCAACAAGCTGAATGCCTTCTGGACGAGCATTTCACGGGCGATCCGGGTTCCGAGCCGCAACGACAGCGATCTGGATCTGTTCACACCGATCGGAGTCGCGAATGGCGAACCGGAGTTCCAGGTTGTCACCGGCAACCCGAACCTTCGCTCCGAACACATACTTGCCTCCGAGGTCGGGTACCGGGTTCAACCCTCCGCAGCCCTCTCTTTCGATCTCGCCCTGTACTACAACCGATACGACAACCTGATTGTTATTTCACCCTCGGCGACTGAGGTCCTGCCGACCAGCGTGTTGATCGCCAGCCAATTCGTCAACGGACCGCAAGCTCAAACCCACGGTGCCGAGTTGAGCGCCACGTGGCGGCCGGTTCGCAACTGGGCGATCTCCGGAGCCATCACCGAGACCCGAGGCAGCGCATCCGCGATGATGGCTACACCCGAGCATCTGTTCAATATTCAGTCGCGAGTGGATCTTCCGCACAAGACCGAGTTCGACTCGGCCCTTTATCACTACAGTGCTCTGGCTCTCGCGCCGAACGCCGCAAACCCAAGCCTACCGCTGCAGAGCGTGCCGACTTTTAACCGGATCGATGTGGGAGTGGGCTGGCATTTAGGTTCGCAATGGACAGTCTCGCTCTGGGGGCGCAATCTGCAATCTGGCCATCATGTGGAAACCAGGGACGACACCATTGGCGACGCGGCGGAAGAGGTGCCGCGCTCGCTGGCTTTCGAGATCCTCTGGCGATTCAAGCCCGAGCCCGGAGCGTCGCAGTAGCAGGAAATTCGCGGACCCCTGACAGGATTGGCTAGGGCCGCCACGGAGAAAATAGTGAAGCGCGGAATTCATCTCATCTTGGCGCTGGTCTCGATGCTCCCGGCATCGCGCTCGGCCAGCGCCCAGATGGATGAATACAGCATCAAGGCCGGCTATCTCTACAACTTCTCGAAATACGTGCAGTGGCCGGAGGGGACCTTCCTGGCGCCGGAAACACCGTTTGTCATTTGCATCGTGGGGGAAGATCCGTTCGGCGGCAGACTCGATCAGGCCATCGCAGGCAAAACCTCGGGAGACGCCCGGCCGCTCGAGGTGCGACGCTTCAAGAAGGCGGACGCCAGTGCGCTACGCGCGTGCCAGATGGCCTTCTTGAGCAAATCAGAGATGCAACATACCGCGGCCATTGTCGACGCAGTGAAGAATTTCCCCGTCTTCACGGTGGCGGACTTTGCGCCTTTCGCGGAAATAGGCGGTATCGCCGACCTGCGGATCGACGGCACCAAAGTGAAAGTTGACCTGAACATGAATGCCGCCAATCGTGCGAAGCTCAAAATCAGCGGCAAGCTGCAGCAGGTTGCCAGTCTGGTGAACTAGAATCCCAGGATCTGATGGCCCCTCGCCACGCAGCCGAAGACCCTCCGGCTTCTCGCCGCCTGCGAAAGTTGCCCGCCGATCCCTCGCGAAGGCTGCCCCGGACGGTTATGCCGTGGCTCCGGCGGCCCGGGCCAACTGGCGGTCCAGTTCGGCAATGGCCTCGGCGGCGCGGCGGACCTCTGATTTCAGCCCTTCCACGTCCCGGTCCGTGCCCGCGCTGCCGGCTCGAGCCGCCATTTCCAGCATGAACACCGCTTGGGCGGCCTCATTCGCTTCGAAGGTTCGACACATACCCTTGAGGGTATGAGCGGCGGACTGCAGATGGGGGAGATCGGCTTCGACATGCGCGCGCTCGATCTTGATCAGCAAGATACCAGATTCGGCAGAAAACATGGCCGCCGTCTGCCGGAGCAAAACCTGGTTTCCTCCAAAACGTTCGAGCAGCAAAGCAACATCAATTTCGAGCGGTTCGCGAGCCTCTTCCTGCGGCGCCGGAACTGGAGGGTGAACCATCTCTTCCTTACCGGTGTCGTTCACGGGGTCGTTCTCGGCCGCGCGCGCGAGTGCCGCCGGAACGGAGTTGCGCTCAATGACCGCGAACAGTTGCTCTCGGCTGATGGGTTTGGAGATGTAGTCATCCATGCCCGCCGCCAGGCATTTTTCCCGGTCCCCGCTCATGGCGTGCGCCGTCATGGCGACAA
>PKYX01000034.1:5388-5535 GCA_003132825.1 Acidobacteriaceae bacterium | reverse complement strand
ATTCCTCGCTGCTGTCCTGGAATGAGGTCATCGCGGATACGCGGAATCTCCTGTCTCGATTGATCGGAGAAAACATTGAGTTGATCACGGACCTGGCGGTCCCGGCGCGGCTAGTGAGACTCGATCCCGCCCGCATGCGGCAAATTC
>PKYX01000034.1:0-5282 GCA_003132825.1 Acidobacteriaceae bacterium | reverse complement strand
GAGAGCGAACTGGGAGCCGGCACGCGGGTGATCGTGTGCCTGCCGTCGGCGAACGGCAACCCTACCCCGTCAGAGCAACACCGCATCGGACCACAGAAACAGATCTGATCTCGAAAAGAGGAAAACAGCCATGACCACAGCCGCAGCCACCGTCTTTAACCCGCCCCAAATCGAGCCAGCCAATTTTCTGAACCTCATGATCGTCGACGATGAGCGCGCCATCCGCGACGTGTGCCGCGAAGTGGCGCAGTCTCTCGGCTTCAACTGCGTGGTCGCCGATTCCGCCGAACACGCCTATCGCCAGTTGGAGGCGCAGGGCATCGACGTAGTACTGCTGGACTTGAAGTTGCCGGGGGCGGGAGGGCTCGACGCTTTGCGCCAGATCCGGGAGCGGCGTCCCGATGCGGTGGTCATCGTGGTGACCGGCTACGNNGACCTGATGCTGCCCGAGGCCGACGGCTTCGACCTGTGCCGCCAGATCCGCGAGCGCTCATCGGTGGCCATCATCGTGGTCTCCGCGCGCGGTGGTGAGCGCGACAAGGTGACCGCGCTGAACATGGGCGCGGACGACTACATGACCAAGCCCTTCAGCATAGAAGAACTGAAGTTGCTTCTTGAACGGGTCTCCGGCCACCTGAAACTGAAGAGTGAGAACCGCATTCTGCGGGAGAAGATCAAATCGAAACAGGGCTTCGGCGGGATTGTCGGTCGCGCGCCGGAGATGGAACGGCTCTACCGGATCATCGCCAAGGCGGCCCAAAGCAACCATCCCGTACTGATCCTCGGCGAGAGCGGCACCGGCAAAGAGATCGTGGCCCGCTCCATCCATTTCTCCGGCCCCTACCGCGACAAGCCATTCATTCCCGTGGACTGCGGTTCGCTCGTTCCCACGCTCATCGAAAGCGAGCTCTTCGGCTATGTGAAGGGCGCTTTTACCGGCGCGGTGCAGGCCAAAGAAGGCCTGCTGGCGATTGCCGAGGGCGGCACGGTGTTTCTCGACGAAGTGGGCGAACTGCCCGTGGATCTGCAGGCCAAGCTGCTGCGCGCCATTCAGGAAAAGGAAATCCGTCCGGTCGGCAGCACCCGGCGCATTGTCATCAACGTCCGGATTCTAGCCGCGACCAACCGCGATCTGGAGCAGGCGGTCGCGCAAGGAACCTTCCGCCGCGATCTCTACTTCCGGCTGAATGTGCTAAGCCTGCGCATTCCGCCATTACGCGAGCGCCGGCAGGACATCCCCCTGCTGGTCGGGTATTTCCTGGAGCGGCTGGCGCGATCCTCCGGGCAGCAGCGGACCATCAGCGACGAGGCGCTGAAGGCTATGCTGGCTTATGACTGGCCGGGAAACGTGCGCGAACTGGAGAACTGCCTGGAACGGGCGTGCGCCCTGACCACGGGTCCGGTGATCAACGGAGCCGACTTGCCCACCGCCATCCACACCACCGCCAGCGTCCCCGAGAATGGGGACGGCGGGAGCAAGATTCTTCCCATGGCAGAACTGGAAAAGCAAACCATCCTCAGCACCATCACCCACCTGAATGGGGACAAGCTGATGGCGGCGCGGCTGCTCGGGATTGGCAAGACTACTCTGTATCGCAAGCTCAAGGAATACACCGAGCAGGTGTAACCCGCGGGCCCGTCGAGTCCGAGGTGGGCCGAGGCTTCCCGCGACGGGAAAAGCTGGCGGGAGGCCCAAGCGCAAGTGCCTTGTTTTCAATGGTCAAGTTGTGGCCGAAGACGTGCATTTAGAGCAGCATGATTCTGCTGATTACGCCATCGGCAAAAGCTCAGGACTGCGCCCAAACCCTTTCCGAAGCCACTTCGGAAATCATGCAAGTGGCTCCCACCCTGCGCGAGGCCGCCACCCAGTTGCGCACCCACGAGTTCTCCGCCGTGATCTTCGATCAGGCGCTCCTCGAAGCCGAACCCGATGAAAGCGAGTTGGTCTTGCAGCACACCGGAACCGCCATTCCGGTGCATGTAAATTTCGCCATCAGCGGAGTTTCCCGCGTGCTGCGCGAGTTGCGTGCGGCTCTGCGCCGCCGCCAAAGTGAAGGCTTGGTAGCGCGCCAGAAGGCGGAACAGGATTTGCGGAACGAAATGAAGGGCACGGTGACGGCCATGCTGCTGTCCTGCGAAATGGCGCTCGAACTCCCCGAACTTTCGGCGCCTGCCCGGGCCAAGATCCGCACCGTCCACGAACTGGCCCAAGGGGTCTGCGGCAAGCTCGGAATATCGAAGTCTGACTGATCCGGTCCTCGCATCCGCGGGATCATACAATTCTGCTGCAAGAATTGTGCAATCTCTTGCAGTTCCGCTCGCCAAACCAAGAAAGCCTTACAACGCCGGTGCGTTCTCCGGATAAAATGGGCGACGGCCAGCGCAGCGGGTCCGATCGACGGCGCTGGGCTTCGATCTAGGGGAGAGTCAGGAGTTCCAGTGCACGTTCTTGTCACCTCCGACACCTTGAGCGGCGTGTGGGCTTACACCCGCGAACTGGTCACCGGGCTCGTGGGCCGCGGCGTGCGCGTCACTTTGGTCAGCGTGGGTGAAATCCCTCTGCCGCAGCAAACCTACTGGATCGACAGCCTGCAGGGACTCGAATATCACCCCACCGCCTTTCGTCTGAACTGGATGGAGGAGGCCGAACAGGACCTCGAGGAGTCTTCCGCCTACCTGGTCGCGCTGGCGCGGGAGGTGAAACCCGATGTGCTGCACCTGAATCATGCCTGCTATGGCAGCCTGCCGGTTTCGATACCTCGCGTGGTTGTGGCCCATGGGGACTTCATCAGTTGGTGGAAGGCAGTGCACGGCCGCGAACCGGAGGAAAGCCGCTGGCTGCGCTGGTATCGCGACACCATGATTCGCGGCCTGTCGGGCGCGACCGCGGTCGTCGCCCCCAACGCCTGGATGCTCGATTCGATCCATTCCTGCTACATTCAGTCCCGCCATGAGTCGGTCATCTACAACGGCCGCAATCCCCTGGCCTTCAATCCTTATGTCGGCAAAGAGGATTCCATTCTGGCGGTTGGCCGACTGTGGGACGCGGGCAAACAGGTATCTCTGCTGACCCAGTGCACGCACCCCTTGCCGGTCTGCATCGTTGGTTCCGATGCGGCCGTGCCCGCATTGAAGGTTCCGATTCGCGCCGAAGTCAAGCTTGCGGTCGATGATCTGCGGGTCTCTCTGAAGGGACCGCAGAACGAAGTGCAGATGCGCGCTCTTTACAGCCGGGCCTCCATTTACGCGGCGACTTCGCGCTACGAACCCACCGGACTCGCCTCGGTCGAAGCCGCCTTCTCGCGTTGCGCGCTGGTGGCCAACGACACCGAAGTCTATCGCGAACTCTGGGGCGATGCCGCCCTGTATTTCGAACGCAACAATGCCGAGAGCCTGAGCGAAGTGCTGGCGCAACTCGACGCCGACCGCGAACTGACGCGCCTTTACGGCACCCGAGCCTACAATCGCGCCCGCGAGCGCTTCACCGCGCGACGCATGGTGGACGATTATCTGCGTCTGTATCGCCGCTTGCGAACTCCGAAAGTGGCAGTCGCGTAAAGGCCGTTGCATAAAGTCGGATCTCAGCGGCCGAAAGGAACCGCGGGCGGCCCCATGCTATACTTTTTAAAGCATTTTTCCTGTCAGATCAGCCGACGGAGGACAGTATCGACAAACGTTTTATCCGCATGAACGAGCGCATCCGGGCACGTGAGGTTCGCGTGATCGGCGACGAGGGCGAACAGATTGGCGTGATGCCTCCCTTTGAAGCGCTCAAGATGGCCCGCGAAAGAAACCTGGATCTGGTGGAGATTTCCCCGACCGCGCAACCTCCGGTTTGCCGCATCATGGANNACGGTCAAAGAAGTGAAGTTTCGTATCAACGTGGACGATCACGATTACGAAACTAAAAAGAATCACGTGCTGCGCTTCCTCGATGGAGGAGATAAGGTAAAAGCCACCATTTTCTTCCGCGGGCGCGAAATGACCCGCACCGGATTAGGCAGACAAATACTGGAGCGGCTGATCAAGGACGTGGAAGCGCAGAGCATTGTGGAGTTCCGGCCGAGGCAAGAGGGCAACACACTGCACGCAATCCTGGCGCCCAAGAAAACGGCAGTCGAGCGGGAGAAGGAAAGAGAAAAAGAAGCCAAGCAAAAAGCCAAGGCGGAACAGAAGGAAAAGATGCTGCAGGAAAAGCTGGCGCAAGCCAAGCTGACGCCAGAGAAAAAGGAAGAGGAGTCGGCCGTGACGGCGGCCGCCGAGGTTCCGAATCCGGTTTCGCAGGCCTAGCAACTTCCGCACAGAACTATAGAACTTAAGCACACAAGAACTAAAGACGGGCGCGAGTCGCGCCATCGATTCCAAAGCAATCGAACAGTAGGCGGTCAATCACAAGAACTGGCAACTGGCGGCTGGCAACTGACTAAGAGGATCTATGCCGAAATTGAAATCGCACAAAGGCGCATCCAAGCGCTTCAAGTTAACCGGGACCGGCAAGGTGAAGCGGGGACATTCGGGCCTGCGCCACATGCTGACCTCAAAGGCTCACAAACGCAAACGCAAATTGGGCACAGCCACTCTAGTGAGCGACGGCGATGTCCGCAAAGTGAAGCGGATGATCCCGTACCAGTAAGAATTTTTCTTCGGGGATTCACGAAGGAAGCGCGGACCGAAAGGTCTGCATTGCGGGCTGACGTCAATCCCGCAGGCGCGTGAAGAGGCCAGAGATCGCCACACCGGCGAATCGTCCTTGCCTCCAGCCGCCAGTACGTAGAAAGCAAAAAGGAGAAAACCATGCCTCGTGTAAAACGCGGAACCAAACGCCGCGCCAAGCGCAAAAAGATTCTTGAACGCGCCAGTGGATATTTCCTAACTAAATCCAAACTCTACCGCTCGGCGAAAGAAGCCGTCGATCGCGCGCTGAAGTTTGCCTACTCGGGCCGCAAGCAGAAGAAGCGCCAGTTCCGCTCAATCTGGATTGTGCGCGTCGGAGCCGCGGCGCGCTTGAACGGGCTGAACTATAACCAGTTCATCAGCGGGCTGAAGAAGGCGGGCGTGGAGCTCGATCGGAAGATTCTCGCCGATCTGGCGGTGAATGACGCCGCCGGATTTGCTTCTCTGGCGGAG
The DNA here is from genome assembly GCA_003132825.1 of Acidobacteriaceae bacterium. Taxonomy (GTDB): domain Bacteria; phylum Acidobacteriota; class Terriglobia; order Terriglobales; family Acidobacteriaceae; genus PALSA-270. Next base: position 155 of record PKYX01000034.1, on the reverse strand, counting down.
CAGGCCAAGAAGGCGCACGCGGCGGCAGTGACGGCGTAGCTGTCAGCCGTCAGTGGTCAGCTCTCAGTTCATAAGACTTGTCATCCCGAGCCGCTCTTGCGAGGGATCTGCAGTTTTCGCCGCGTCGAGAACCTGCAGATCCCTCGCTGCGCTCG
>PKYX01000259.1 GCA_003132825.1 Acidobacteriaceae bacterium | reverse complement strand
GTGCCGGTTAGGAGTGGTCCATGAGGTCCCAGGTGAAAGTGTATTCTCGCTTCCTCGTTTTATTCCTGTTTGCCTCGTTCCTGGGCCCGGTCACGTTCGCGGCAGCTCAGCAGAGCAGTCCCGCTGCCCCGACTCAGGCCACGACCGGATCTTCCGATGGCCAAGAGAGTCAGGATGCTGACCCGCTCAAGCGTCAGCTCAGCGACAAACAGAAGAAAGAGAACGCCAAGCGGTTCAAGAACGAAATCAGCAAGACCTACAAGAAATGGCTCGATGAGGNNAAGGAAGAGCATTACCAGCGCATCGCCTACGCCAACGAGCACTTTGCCGCCGGCGTTCCGGGTTGGAAAACCGATCGCGGCCGTATTTACATTACCTACGGCAAGCCGGATGAGATCGACGCGCATCCTTCGGGCGGGCAGTATGAGCGTCCGATCGATGAGGGAGGCGGCCAGACTTCGACCTATCCCTTTGAGGACTGGCGCTATCGCTATCTGGAAGGCATCGGGCAGGAAGTGATCATCGAATTTGTCGATACCTGCATGTGCGGCGAGTACCACATGACTCTGGACCGCAGCGAGAAGGACGCTCTGCTCATGGTGCCGAACGCCGGTTTGACCACGTATGAGCAATTGGGTCTGGCCAGCAAGAACGACCGCTTCAGCCAGGCCGGACTGGAAAGGCTCGGCGTCGGTCCCGCGGGGCAGACCGATCTGCAGTCCAAAGAATTCGAGCGCCTCGAGCAGTTCTCCAAACTACAGCAACCTCCCAAAGTGAAGTTCGCCGATCTCGAGGAGGTCGTGAGCCATAAGATCAGCGTCAACCTGATGCCGTTTGATGTGCGCGCGGACTTCGTGAAGGTGACGAGCGACACGGTGCTCGTGCCGGTCACCATCCAGCTCAAGAACCGGGATATCACGTTCGTGAACAAGGATGGGGTGGAGCGCGGAACGGTCAACATCTTTGGTCGGATCACAACTCTGACCGGACATATTGCCCAGACCTTTGAAGACACCGTGCAGGCGGATATCCCGGCTGAATTGCTGCCGAAGACAGCGGAAAACTCGCAGGTGTATTGGAAGGCGGTCCCTCTGCGGCCGGGACGCTATCGTTTTGACATCGTGGTGAAAGACGTGAACGGCGATCGTGTGGGCACCTGGAGCCGGGGCGTGATTGTGCCGGATTTCGGGGACGAGAAGCTGGCCAGTTCGTCGCTCATCGTGGCGGACGTGATGGAGCCGGTCGCGGTGAAGAATGTTGGTACGGGGGACTTTGTGATCGGTACCAACAAAGTGCGCCCGAGGGTGCCGCCGGCGGATGGCAAGCCGGTCATGTTCCATCGCAATCAGAAGGTGAATTTCTGGATGCAGGTGTATAACCTGAGCGTGGACGACAAGACCCACAAGGCTTCCGCCACGTTCGAATACGACATAATCGACGCGGCGACCAACAAGCCCGTGGTCCACACGGTGGAATCCACGGAAAAAATGGGAAATGTCGGGGACCAGGTGACCCTCGAGAAAACTCTTTCGGCCGCCAGTCTGAATCCCGGTATCTATCGTATAGAGATCAAGGTGAATGACAACATCTCCAAGCAAACGGTGGACCCGACGGCTACTTTTTCCGTCGAGTAATTCTCCCCCAGCTTGGACTCCCACGAGGGTGGTGGTCATGCTCCGTAAGCTCGGCTGCTTGGCAATGGTTTTGGGCCTGGCTCTTCCGGTTTGGGCTGGAGAAAAACCAGGCTCCATTTCGGGATACGTGCGTAACGCGGGCGGGGTCCCCCAGATGGGCGCCGTGGTGGAAGTGCTGGGCTCGGCATTCCATTCCCTGCGCGTGTTTACCGACGTGAGCGGCTTCTACTCCGCCAGCGGACTGCTACCTGGCGTCTACAACCTAAAAGTGTCCGCTCCTTACTTCCTGCCCGCGCTGCGGCAGAGGGTCGGACTGGGCGCGGGTGGCAACGTGGTGGTGAATGTTACCCTGAGCACTCTTTTTGAGGCCGTGCAATTGGCTCCGGTGCGGGGCGCGGGTGACGATGATGACTGGAAGTGGGTGCTGCGATCCTCCGCCAACCGAGCCGTGCTGCGCATGCTCGACGACGGTCCGGCGGCCAATAGTTCGGCTTCTCCCTCCTCAGCCGGGGACCAAGGCAAACGGGATCTCACAGGTAGTCTGTATTTCCTCGCCGGGTCTGACTCCGACGGTTTCGGAGGCGCCCAGGATATGAGCACGGCCTTCTCGGTCGAGAAGTCGATTTTTGCCGCGGGAACGGTGTCGCTGCTCGGCAACGTAGGTTATGGCGACGGGCCCTCGGCGGCGGTACTGCGCGCCTCCTACAGCCACAAAATGGCGAATGGATCGACGCCCCAGATGGCTTTCACGATGCGTAGCCTGCCCTCGCCCGATGCCAGCTTGCACAATGCATCACTGCAGGCGCTGGCGCTGACCACTTCGGACGATTTTAGCCTCGGTCAGATTCTCGAGCTCAAGTTTGGCAGCGAACTTCAGACCATTCAGTTCATGGGCCGGGTGAGTGCTTTTCGTCCCTTTGGGTCGGCGGGCTTGCACCTATCCCCGAACACGGTGCTGGCCTACAACTACGCCACTTCGGAGCCGGACAGCCGTTTGGACAAGGGCTTTGACTCGGCTCCGGCTGATCTCTCGGAGTCCCAGCCGCGGGTCAGCATCGCCGGATTCGTGCCCTCGCTCGAGCACGCGCACCATCACGAGCTTTCTCTCTCTCGGCGCCTGGGCAACACGAATTTTGAGGCCGCGGTGTATTCCGACCGCGTGGCCGATCCGGCGCTGACCGGCGTGGGCGAGTTCACAGCCAGCAGCGGCCAGGCTCTTCCGGACCCCTACTCCGGCACGTTCACCTATCGGGGAATGACTCTGGACACGCAGGGTCTCCGCCTGGTGCTCGAACACCAGATGACCTCGGACATTACAGCGACCTTGGACTATGGCTATGGCGGCGTCCTCGACTTGGACAAGCCCGATGTCAGCCTGCAAGACGCTCGCGAGGCGACTGAGGTTCGGGATCGCCACACTTTGGCTGGAAAAGTCACGGGTACGGTTCCGCGCACCAAAACACGGTGGATCGCTTCCTACCGCTGGATCAGTGGGTCGGCCCTGACGCCGGTAGACATGTTCAACGCCTCACCCGGGCAAGCGGATCCCTTCCTGAGCTTTTTCCTGCGCCAGCCGATTCCCGGCAATGGCTTTCTTCCAAGCCACATGGATGCGATGATCGACATCCGCAACCTGCTGTCCCAGGGATACGTTCCGTTGATGGGGAGCGATGGCCACACGGTATACCTGGTGCAGGCGGCCCGTTCGGTCCGCGGCGGCGTGGCTTTTACCTTCTAGGACTGGATGGTTCGAAGGCCTCGATCCGAGCACCGCCCAGTCCCTTCTCTCGACCTAACTTCCCAGTTCGCCCCCCGGTTCACACTGTGATCCTCAGGCGGGAAACTGAACATTATGCGGTGCTCGCTCCGTTTCTGATGTGGTACTCTCTGCTCTCCCATGGCTAGTCCCAAGTCTGAGCGACGTTCCCGGCAGCGGCTCCCGATGCGGTTGCCTGTCTCGTTCGGCTCTCCCGAACGCAGCATCGAGACCTCGGGCTTTACCCGTGATCTGAGCGTCAATGGGATCTTTCTCTATACCGACTCCCAGATCCACCTCGGGAGCGAGTTGGAAATCGTGCTGATTCTGCCTCCGGAGCTCACCCAAGGCGAAAAGCAGTGGGTGTGCTGCCAAGCGGCGGTCGTGCGCGTCGAAAATGCGACCTCTGGCGGGGGCTTTGGAGTGGCCGCCAAGATCGAGAGCATGGAGATCCTGCCTGAAATCCTAGGTTGAATCCTGCGGAACGCCCCTTTGCCCCCTTTTATGTGCAAAGTTTTGCCACGGTGGGGACCCGGCACTTTTGGGGGGTTTTGCACAAAAAGCTCGAAATTTTGCTTCCCATGCCTCAAAAATAGTGCATAATGCTGGCCCTTGAATTGCTTTGCCTCATAGAAGCAGCAACAATTTGCAACTTCAGGTGCTCCAGCTATGTGGATCGAAAAGTTGTCGGACGGTGTTTTGCGAGTGCTGACGCCGGTAGGACCACGCTACATCAAGCCCCAGCTTTCCCAGCGCATTTACCTGCTGTGGATATTCCGCCACTTCGCCATGTTGCCGCTTCAGGTATTGAACCAACGGCAGCAAAAGTTGATCGATGCGCTTTGCGCCGAGCATCGATTTGTTTCCGCGCCGCCGACGGTTGAACTCGCGGACTCTCCGGTGCTCGGAACCGTAGAGTGGCGCGCGAGAACCGAAGTGGCAGCGCTGCCGCCAAGCCGCCCGAACCAAAGCGTGAGGGCTGCAGTCGCTGGGTTGGCTGGCATGCGTCAGCGTTCCTGAGTTTGCGGCCGCCCCCAAATCCCCGCATGGCGAGAAACCAAGAAGGCGTCTGCACACCTCAGTCGGGGCCTGTGAATTTGAGCCAACCGCCTGGCTAGTTTGTACTTCTTCCTCGACCAACGTTCTGCCGGATTGGTTCGGCTGAACGCCCACCGGCTTGTCGCAGCGGTCCGTGTCGCTTCGATCTTGCTATGGTAGACTCGTTTTCGGAAATCCGTGACCACCCCATGCAGCGGCTTCCGCAAAACAGCTTCCCGGCTGTCGAATGAGCCGGGCCGGCTTGCAATCCGCGGCAAATTACGCGGAATCTTCCAGGGGCGGAGCAAATTTCACTCGGGCGCGTAGCTCAATTGGCAGAGCAACTGACTCTTAATCAGTAGGTTGTAGGTTCGATTCCTACCGCGCTCACCATTTTATTATCAATGACTTGCCAGTTTTGGCGGTTTTGGTCACAGGGCCGGGAATCAGTAGATCTAAAATTGGAAGCATCTGAAAGTCTGGGTATTCCCAAAGGCTTGCCGACGTGCCGACTCCAAGGTGTGCCCGTGAAGTCAGCCAGGATCCATAGGTCCAGATCCGGCCTCTTTCATCCGCCCTGTGCTCTCAGTTATTTAACGGATTCGAACAATTGCGGGGTGTCGCAGAGTTTGCCGCATTGTCTCCTGGGCTTTCATCTTTGGTTCTTCTGTTCTTCTCCCTAAAACCTGAAGCAACCAGCGCACTCGAGGGGAGAATTCGCAACTACCGACCTCGATGAAGACAGAGGACCGAGCAGAGCACACGCGAACTGGGCTGGCAACTTTTGGGAGAAAGAGTAACGCGTAGTGGAGCGAATCCAATCCATGGGAACAAAAAGCCTGCTTCAGCGATCACATCTGCTTCGCATCGAAGCCGGTGAGTAGTGCCGCTTTCCTCAGCTATTGGTCGGCGGTCAGAAAAACCCGCCCTTGAGGAGCGTCCTCGCACCACTCCAAAGCCGCCGCCAACTGAAATGAGTCAGCGGCCCACAAATCGAAGCGATCCACAAGCTGTGCTGACTTCGCGCGTAAGGCGTCCGACGGATTGGTCATCGTCTGTTTGTCGAACCTGGAACGTAGGGCAAAGGCACGTCCTTCCGGCACAACTGGGGGCATCTGTCACTGCGTAATAGGCGTGAAAAGCGCGAAAGCGCACTGGCTGGGCGCTCTCAAAGACGCAAAGATAGGTTTCGCGCTCAATCTGATGCATCGGAGCCGAGGTCGTCGATGGACACTACGCGACTTAAGCTTAACGACGGAAATGTCACGCTCAGTGTTCTCGTCACGCTTCAAAAAGCTGGTAGGTACCGGGCCCCTCGATTACCTCCTGAAGTGGCGCATGCAACTAGCTGCCAAAGAGCCGCGCAAGAACACGCGAACTGTATCTTCCGTCGCGTTTTCGCTTGAGTACGAGTCGGAAAGTGCATTCGGTAGGGGCTTCAAGTGACGGGTAAAGCCCCCAAGCGTTATCAACGAGAAATCTGCGGCGACAATACAGCCAGCTGAACAATACCCCCATGCCGCCAGTAAGGACGCAGCCCTGCCACACATCGCTTACAAAGATGCAACAAAAACGCAGGCGCATCATCCAATAGAAAACCGGACATCAGGAGCCGGAATAGTGCAGATCGGTATCGACAGCTTCGCCGCAGCCATCTCTGATCCGGCCACCGGGCTCGCGCTCGCCCCTGTCCAGCGAATGCAGCATCTCCTGGAGGAGATCGAACTTGCCGATCAAGTCGGCCTCGACGTTTTCGGCATCGGCGAACACCATCGTGCGGAGTTCCTCGATTCCGCACCGGCCGTGATCCTGGCCGCGGCTGCGGCGCGTACCAAAAACATTCGCCTTACCAGCGCCGTAACCGTTCTTAGCGCTGCCGATCCTGTGCGCGTCTTCCAGGAATTCGCCACGCTGGACCTGATCTCCCATGGTCGCGCTGAGATCGTCGCTGGCCGCGGCTCGTTCGTGGAGTCCTACCCGCTCTTCGGCCTCCGCCTCGAAGACTACGACGAACTTTTCGCTGAAAAGCTCGATCTGCTCCTTGCCATCCGCGAGAACACGCACGTCAAATGGTCCGGCAAGCACCGCGCGCCGCTCACCGGCCAAGCCGTCTACCCGCGCCCACTGCAGGATCCGCTGCCCATATGGGTCGGCGTCGGCGGCACTCCCACCTCCTTCGTCCGCGCCGGCATGCTCGGGCTGCCGCTCATGGTCGCCATCATTGGCGGCGAACCCAAACGATTCCGCCCTCTCGTCGACGCCTACCGCGAGGCCGGCCGCCGCGCCGGTCACTCCGCCGAGAAGCTATCGGTGGGACTTCACTCCATCGGCTTTCTGGCCGACACCACCCAGCAAGCTGCCGACGACTTTTATCCGGGGTACGCGCACACGTTCACCGAGATCGGCAGGGAACGCGGCTGGCCGCCGACCACCCGGGCGCAGTTCGACGCCGTGCGCGGGCCCACAGGTGCACTGCTTATCGGCGACGCCGAAACTGTTGCGGAAAAGATACTTTATGACAATGAAGCTCTCGGCGGCATCTCGCGGATTACGTTCCAAATGGGCGTCTCTACTATTTCGCATCAGAAGATGCTGCGTGCCATCGAGATACTAGGGACGCGCGTCGCCCCCATCGTTCGCCAAGAACTCGCCGCTGCGAATCCCCCGCGAAAAGTAGCTTCGAGAAAATAGTATCGGTCGCGGGGCAGGGCAAGAGGACTCAGGAAGAAAGGGTCACGAATATGGCTCCGTCTTCGACGTTGAGTTCGATGCCGGCGGCTTTGGCGGCCTCCTGCAACGCTGCTTCCAGCATGACGACCGGGTCAGGGCTGACGTCAAGGCGGCGCATGAGTCCTTCGCCCTTCTTGGCGCCGACGGAGAGAAGAATTTTCAAGCCGCGGCGCTTGCACCGCAGGGCCGTGCCGTCTTCGAGCTTGGTGTTCATCGGCTTGAGGTAAGCGTCTACATAGTGAACGCCGATGCCCGATTTGTCGTCGGTAGATTGCGGAAGTTTCTCCTTGGCGGCTGGGTTCACGTCACAGAGTTTGGCTTTCATGCTGGGCTCCGTTCGACTCGATTCCCTTAGATTCCAGAAACTCATCCATGGCGATTCTGATTGCCCGGATATGGTCGGGGGTGCTGCCACAGCAGGCGCCTATCACGTTGGCTCCTGCCTCGAGCAGCGGCGGCACTCCCATCACCATCTGTTCCGGAGTCTCGTCGTAGACCACTTTCATGTTGATCAGTCTTGGTTGTCCGGCATTGGGCGCGACCATCACCGGCAAGCTGGTTACCCGCTTGTAGCGTTCGACGGCCTCGCGCGCGCGCACCATGTCCATTCCCGTGCCGCAGTTTAGTGCGACCACGTGGGCGCCATGCTTCTCCATGAATTCGGCTGCGCGCTCCGGGTCGACGCCCATCATAGTGCGGAAGGTCGAGGCATCGAGGGTAACATCGTAGGCCATGGACCCAATGATGCAAGGCGCGCCCGCATGCTGGGCCGCTTTGATCCCCAGGAGGAGTTCTTCAAAGGAGGTCTGCGTTTCGATGATAATCGCGTCCGCTCCGCCCTCCACCAGAGCCGCGGCCTGTTCCTCGAAGGCGCCCCGCACCTNNTGGAAGGCCCGGCGGACGATCTCCACCCCCGCCTTATTGATCTCGACGACGTTGTCAGCTTTGGCGTGGCGGTTGAGCATGATGCGCGAACCGCCGAAAGTGTTCGTCAGGATGCAATCCGCGCCCGCCTGTGCATAGCGGCTTTGGATGGCCAGCACCTTTTCCGGGTGCGTGAGGTTCCATTCCTCGCCGCAGTTGCCCTGTTCCAATCCGGCCAGCATGAGTTGCGTGCCCATGGCGCCGTCGGAGAGGAGGGGCTGCTCCCTGATCTGGTCTTGAAAGAGTTTCTTCATGGTTTGTCAGCTTCCTGAACCAGTTCTTGTTGCACCAGTGCGTAATGAATGGTTTCGAAAACCAAGCCCCACTTGTGCTCGCGGCTGGAAGCATCACAGTAGCAGCCCGCCCCGCAGGCGGCGCGCCGCCATGACAAGACCGCATTCAAGCGTTGTCCGATAAGCGGTTTCTCGCCTTCGATAGCGGTCATCAGGCGCTCGCGGTTCTCGATATATTGGCACATCTGGGTGTGGCCCGTATCGCCCGGTGCGGGACTGCATCGCTGCTCTCGTATGGGATATCCCTCGTCGCGCGGCCCCAGTCTTACGTGGTAGTGAAAACTCAGGGAGCGGCCCATGTTGGTGCACGTTGTTCCGTCGTAGCGGAACAGAAAGTCCACCGTGCCGTCCTCGCGCATCTCGATCGAGAGGCGTTCCTCCGCCCATCTTTTTAGGGCTTTCGTGTTCACACTGTAGTCGGCCTCGCGGTCCAGCACCGAGGCGCGAGCCGGAACTCCCGGTTTGGCACCCCGGCGGTAGGGTGCTCGCCGATACTGGCAGGGGGCATAGGAACAGTTCTCGCAGGGAACAAGCTCGGTGAGCCGGCGCAGCCGATCGGTATGATGGGTCAATCCGAAGACCGCTAACAGGGTTTTCTTGGGCCGCAGCATGCCGGAGTCCAGCACATCCACCGAGGAGGGCAGGGCATGCTTCCGGGTGCGCTTCATCAGAGCGAGTAAGCGGGGCTGTTCGGCAACGTCCCACTCCGGATAGCCGGGACTCGAGTGAGGCAATATGGCCATTTCATTTCGTTCCGCCCAGTCGCAAAGATTAGCTCCGGTGATCGTGGTCAGGTGCTCGACGACGGCGGAACTGAACATTTCGAGGAAGAAGTACTCGTCGGGCTTCTCTTCCTCCCACCGTTTGCTTGCTTCCTCTTCGGCTTCCGGGCCGGCGCCGACCGCAACCAGGATCACGCTGTGGGCTTCCGCCTGCCGCAACGTGCTCTGCAGGCCTTTGCTGGTAAACGAAATTCCGTCAATGTGAATCGCATCGTCTGCAACTTCGAGCGTCTCCGCCTGACGCACATAGACCCAGGGACGCCCGTTTTCGGCGTACCAACTGCGCGCCCAATCAGCGAGTTCCTGAGCTCGGCCTTCGAGCACCCAGCCGCGAGGATAGCCCAGCAGCCGCGCGTACTCGGACGACTGGACGCTCAGATCGGGCAGCGTGTTGGCCAGTTCGATCATACGGCTACCCGGCACAGGGAATCGGCTCCACGGGCTTGAACTGGCAGCCCTCCACGAAAAAATCGAAGAAGCGAGGGTGAGTTTCCAGCCGGCAATGTTCGACTCTCTTTACCAGCATCTCCAACTCCTGGCGTTTCGATTTCGAGAGCAAAGCGATGGTCGCACCTTCGATCGCGGTGTTGCCGGCCTGCACGATTCTTGCCGCAGGTAGCGCGGGAATGAGTCCTATGCGTTGGGAAGCCTCAACATTGAGATGCCGCCCAAATCCTCCCGCAAGGTAGAAAACTTCGATGTCGTCGAAATCAATGCCATAGCTGCTGAAGACCGTGTGCAGGCCAGCGACGTTCGCTCCCTTGGCTTGGGCTAGTTCATTGACATCGCTCTCGAGCAGGTAAATATCGTGCTTCCCGTCGAGCGTAATACGCCGCATATCATCTTCGAAGCGCCCCATGTCGTTCATCCGGCCGGTGCGGAGCAGTTCGCTCAGAACATCCACCAGGCCGGAGCCGCAAATGCCCTCGGGAGCGATGTCGCCGATAACGCCGAGACGGAAAGCTCCGTCGTCCTCGATGGCAACCTCTTCAATGGCGCCGTCCAGAGCCGGCATCCCGCAGGCAATGGCTCCGCCCTCGAACGCAGGACCCGCGGGACAGGATGCCGCGAAAATACGATCGCGGTTGCCGACGATCAGTTCCGTATTGGTGCCAATGTCCATCACCGCGACGAGCCGCTCCTCGTGCGCCAGATCGACGGCCAGCAAGCAAGCTGCGGCGTCGGCGCCGACGTGCCCGCTGATGACGGGCGCGCCATAGACACGGGCTTGGGGATGGATCGGCAACAGGCTTCGACGCCCGGTCTCGGTAAGGCTGGTCGTGGTCCGCTTGCCCGCCCCCATCTCGATCTCTGTGATCGACCGGTATGGGTTCTGGCCAATCGAGTAGACGCTCTGCCGGAAAAAGAGATCCCGCATGGTGGAGTTCCCCACCACTACCATCTCGTAGATGGTTTTCGGATCGACCGGGAATTTTTCAATGGCGTGAGTCAGATATCCGGCCAGGGTCCGCAGCAGGAGCCTGCCCGGATGCTCCGTATCGTAGGTGATACGGGCCATCACCTCGGAGCCACCGAAACGCTGGGGATTCTCAAACGATGCATCCGCGACCAATTCGCCGGTTTCGAGATCAATCAACCGCAGGACGACCGTTGTGGTCCCGAGGTCCATCGCTATTCCGTGAATGGGGCCTCGACTCTTCTCCACCTCAGCTCCGTCGATCAGAATGCGATCTCGGTCGCGTGTGACCGCCGGATCGAGTTGCATTTTCCGATCACTGCCCGGAAGGCCGAGCGCGTGGCGCTCGATCCGCATGTGCCCGCGGCGCATGGTATGGCACCGAATTTGGCCGTTCGCGGCGGTGACGTAGGATTGGCAGGACAAGCGGAATTTGCCTTGCAGATGCTGCTCGGGTGAGGTCACGGAGGACAAGCAGTCCATCCCTTCGACCACTTCCACCATGCACTCCCTGCACTTGCCCTGCTTTCGGCAAGACGTGGGAACGTCGATGCCCAGCTTTTCGGCGTGATCGAACAGCGAGAGACCACCGATGGCCTCGATCGGTTGTCCGTTGATGGTGAGCGTGACGGCCATCCTGAAAAGTCCCTACCAGTCCTTCGATTCGAGCTCCGCTCTCACGCGCTCGGCGACTTCTTGCGCCGAGCCCTCGCGCTCTTCTTCCGCGCTCCATTTCCACTGTGCCAAGTAGTCGTCTGCACCCTGCAAGGCCCTCTTGGCGGCCAGTATATCGATACGTTCCATGAACTTGCCGTCGAGCTGCAGAGTGACGTCCTCGACATCATCTTCGGCTTTGATTTGAGTGGGAATTTCCTGCCAATAGAGAATCTTGTAAATGGCCACGTCGGTTACGCCTTTGTCGAGAGCCGCAAGAACAAGTCCACCGCGGCTGAGGCATTGGCCCCGTAGCCGTCGGCACCAATTTCATCGGCAAACATCTGGCTGATGGGAGCGCCGCCAACCGCCATTTTGATGTGGGTCAGGCCGGCGGCGTCGAAACCCTGAATCACGGTTTTCATGTACATCATCGTGGTGGTGAGAAGCGCGCTCATGCCGATGATCGTCGGCTTGCATTTTTCCGCGGCGGCCATGAATTTCTCGACGCTCTGATCTACCCCGATGTCGTGCACCTCAAACCCTGCGCCCTCGGCCATCATGCCAACCAGGTTCTTGCCAATGTCATGCAAATCGCCACGCACCGTGCCCATCAGCAGGATGCCCTTTGGCCTAGCCGTGCTTTCCTTCGAGGTTAGCAGCGGCTTCAGCACGGCCATGCCCGCCTTCATCGCCCGTGCTGCGATCAGCACTTCCGGGACGTACAGCACGTTGTGCTTGAAGTCCTCGCCCACGACGCTCATGCCCGCGATTAATCCATCATTCAGAACTTCCTGTGCGGAACGTCCCTCGGCCAGGGCTGCTTTGGTAAGACGACCCACTTCGTCCGCGTTCCCCTCGTACAGGTACTGATTCATCGAGGCATAATCGGGCATTAATACTCTCCCCTACCGATGGCTTGAGACCGGGCCGGCAGCGCGGCGTCCGTTGAATTCCTCCAGAGCTTCGAGCATGGCGAGAATATTCTCGCGCGGCATGCCCGGGCTGGTGCCGCCGCCCACCGAGAGAATGATCCCTTCGCCACCCGAGCCTTCGAGCACATCCAGGGTCTCTTCTTTCACTTCCTCCGGAGTTCCGCGAACCGCAATTTCGAGCGGGTTGACGTTGCCCATCAAACACATCCTGTCCCCGACTCGGCGCTTCACCTCGGAAATATGCTTCTGCTTGCCCCAATTGAGGACGTTGAAACCGGTGTCGGGCAGATGGTCCAGACAGGCGTCCACTTCGGCGTCATTGTGGTAGACCTTGATCCAGTCCTTGGGGAATGCGTCGCAGATGCGCTTCAGATAAGGATGCGCGTATTCCATGTAGTGATCTTCATTAATGAATCCGACGATGTCGTCGAGAATGAAAATGCTTTCCACGGTATCGCCCATCACTTTGTGCTGCGCTTTGAGCCAGTCAATGATGACTCGCGTGCACAGGTCAATCAGCTTGTGCGCGCCTTTGGGGTCTTCGACCAGATCGATCATGAAGTGCGTCGTGCCACGGACAAATCCGGCGGTACAAAGCGGGCCGCGCGAAGTGATCATGGGAAGGATATAGCCGGCATCGAGGATGCGCTGCTTGTGCATGCCAATACGGTGCAGCGTCATGCCGGCAAAGGCGTCAGCCTCTACTTCGTACTCGGGGAAGCTGTCAATATCTTCCAGGCGATAGAGGGTGTGGTATTCGCTCGGAGTATTGTCCTTCCAAAACTTGATCTTGGCGCCAAGCACGGAAGGCTCCGCCGCCATCCCGTACTCCATCCACCAGGAGGGGACAAAGATAATATCCGGAAACTCCCGCATGATCTTGAGATTCGATTGGAACCAGAGCTCGGGATCGAGGAAATAGTCCATGTGGGCGATGCCGAGATAGCCCGGAATCCAGGGACTATCAATGATCAGCGCCATGGGTATCTTATCCACCTTCTCGCGGCGTGCCGCTCGTTTGAACAGTTCCCATTGTTCTGGCAGCATGGACATCCCTCCTAGTGCACACGGGGAAAATGCACGATACAGGCCCAGCCCAGCCCCGGCGCGCCATTCGCGGTTAACCGCACAAATTATAGCCTTATCCGGTCCGGGCGGGACCCTGCTACTTTTCGCACTTGGAACGCTTCCCCGTCTTCAGAGTGGGCAGTAACCCACCGCTCTGCGTTCGAGTATCGGGTGCGTAGCCTACGGTTGCGCCTTCTTCAGCATTCCTGGCGAACTCCAGTTGATCACATGATAGGTTGCCGGCCCAGTTCCGACGTTTCTGAGACCGTGCAGCTGATTGGAGGCGTTGAAGACGACCGAACCCGGCCCTACTCGCTTCCACTCGCCATTCACCAGCACCTCTACCGTCCCTTCCTTCACGATCACTAACTCTTCATTGGGATGTCGGTGGGGCGGATGCGATGCCATTCCCGGATTCAACGTGGTGACGTGGACCTCGAGTTGATCCAAGGTTGCCGTCGGCGCTTTGAAGAACGACCGCACCGAGCCCACTGGCGTCTGCATCGCCGGAACCGTGTTCCAATCGAAAACCGCCGACCCCATGAGGGGGGTTGGTTGATCGACGGCCCGGGCCAAACAGAACGTTGCGGCGGTCGCGACCAGAGCCACGATGACCTCTCTACGTGTGATCATTTGGTTCCCCCAGTGTCCGTTGAAGAATCAACTTTCTATGACGTAAGGCCAGCGCTGCGGGCGGGACAGCCGGGCGTTGGCCTCGTCGTCATTCTTGAACCGCTCCCGCACCGGATCCCAATACAATGTGCGCGGCAGTTTCATGGCAATGTGATGGAGTAGGCAGGCGGAGCAGGACCTGTGCCCGACCTCGGCCGGCGCGATCGGCTGCAGCCGTGACTTGATGCAGTCAAGCCAGTTGCCGTGCTGGTCGTCGCTCTTGTACAGATGGATCTCGTCCGGTCCGATGACGGATGTGATGATCTTCGGATCGCTGGCGGCGAGGGCCTCAGGATCTTTCAATTTCGACGCGGGATCGCTGTTGGTCACTTTCTCGTTGCCGCGAGAGACAAAGATCCATCCCTCGGTTCCATAGAACTTGACGCCGTTCGGGAAGTCGCCGCTGATGGTCATCTTCACTCCATCCGCGTACAAGGCCTCGGTTTTGAATTTGCCATGCACATCCCATAACCCAGATTTAGGAAATTCTGCCCAGCCGGAGACTTCGACCGGCCCGGTGTACTCGGTGCCCATTCCCCAGTGCGCGCTGTCGACATGATGAGCGCCCCAGCCCGTGATCATGCCGGCGCCGAACTGCTCGCAGCGCAGCCAACCCGGGCGGTCGTAGCCAACTTGCGGATGCACGCGCTTCTCGGTATAGAAGGCGTAAGGCGTGGATCCCAGCCACATCTCATAGTTCAAGTTCTTCGGGACCGGCATTTCCGGTTCTTCGTCGCCGGATGGATCGCCCGGAAGACCGACTTCGACCGCCTGCAATCTGCCGATCCGTCCATTGCGCACCAACTCGGCGGCGTAACGGAACTGCGGCGTGGAGCGCTGCTGGCTGCCGAGTTGCAGGATGCGTCCGGTGCGCTGCACGGCATAGCTCAGGGCTCGGCCTTCGGTAATGGTGAGCGAAGCCGGTTTTTGCAGGTACACGTCCTTGCCCGCTTCGACCGCATGAATGCCCAGGATCGAATGCCAGTGATCCGGGGTGCTGATGACGACGGCGTCTACGTCTTTGTTTCCAAGAAGCTCGCGATAATCACCGTACCCGGTAACTCCGTCATAAGGTTTTCCGGTCTTCTTGCTGTAGTAACCATTGATCAGGACCTTGGCGTCTTCCACCCTGTGGCCGTCCAGATCGCAAACCGCCATGATCCGCGCATTGTCGTATTTCCAGATGTTGGGCAGGTCATGGATGCGCGAAATTCGTCCGTTACCGATGGCGCCAACGTTGATGCGATTGCTAGGAGCGGTTTGCCCGAACACGGAGGACGGTACGATGGCCGGAAAACCCGCGACCAAAGAGGTCGAAGCCATCGCTCCGGCGGCAGCGGTCTTGAGGAACTCACGGCGGGGTATGCTCGCTTGGTCCATGGCTACTCCTCTGCCGCGATCACGCGGCAATTTCCGCGGCTATCCTTAACGATAGTTGGGAGGATGGAATGACTGATCCATCCCCATGCACTTCTGTCCGCCGGGCGCGACCTTTACGCTGATCAGCCGGGGTTGGTTCGACGCAAAAGCCGCTCTTAGCGCGGGCTCGAGTTCTTCTGGCCGATCCACCTCCTGCGCGGCCATGCCGTACCCTTGGGCAATCTTCACCACGTCGATGCC
>PKYX01000194.1 GCA_003132825.1 Acidobacteriaceae bacterium | reverse complement strand
GCGCCGATGGCGTCGCGGTTCGACTTGGTTCCGACCAGTTGCACGCGGACGCTGTGGTGGCCGGCAAGCTGGTCGTTGCGATAGAGATAGGCCGGTCCGTTGTTGGTGGTGAGCAGCAAATCCAGATCGCCGTCGCGATCGAAGTCACCATAGGCCAAGCCTCGCCCCACCTTGGGCTGGCTGAAACCGCCGCCCAATTCCGCGGCCACGTCCTGAAACCTTCCCCTGCCATCGTTGAGAAATAATTGCGGCGGTTGGGCATAGCCGACGTTGCCGCGGATGTTGCGGACCGTCTCATCGATGTGTCCGTTGGCCACCGCCAGGTCCAGTGCGCCATCGAGATCAGCGTCCAGAAAGACGCAGCCGAATCCCAACTTGTCCTTCGAAGCCAGTCCAACCCCGCTGGCCGTGGCTACGTCGGCGAAATTTCCGTAGCCCGAAGCGCGGTAGAGCCCGATCATTTCGTCGTCGAAATTGGTGATGGCCACGCCGGCGCTCCCCGAGTTGTCGAAATCGGCCGCGTCCGCCCCCATCCCAGCGCGGGCCTTGCCCTCCGCGCTGAAGGCAATGCCCGCCTCGACAGCCACATCCTGGAAAGTGCCATTGCGATTGTTGCGATACAGCTTGTTGGGTTGGGTATCGTTGGCGACCAGCAGATCAGGCCAGCCGTCGTGGTCGTAGTCGAGCATGGCCACGCCCAGAGATTTCGAACTGCTGTCGAAAATTCCGCTGGTGGCGGTCACGTCCTCGAAGGTTCCGTTGCCGCGATTGCGGAACAGCCAGCAAGTCTCCCCGCGATAAGCCTCGGGAGTGCAATACGATTTGTGTTTTCCGTCGAGGCTGCAGAACACGTCGTGCTCGGCGGACCACTTCACGTAGTTGCAGACGAATAAATCCAACCGGCCGTCGCGATCGAAATCGAACCACAGAGCCGAGGTGCTGAAGGCCTCGCGGCCGCCGAGTCCACTGGATTTGGTCACGTCGACGAAGCTGCCCTTGCCGGTATTTTTGAATAGCCGATTTTGTCCCACGCCGGTGATCAGGATGTCGGGGTGGCCGTCGTTGTCGTAATCCCCAACCGCCACTCCCATGCCATACATGGCCACCCCGAGACCGGCCGCGCGGGTCACGTCGGAAAAGGTTCCGTTGCGATTGTTGCGATAGAGCGCGAGCGGGCTCAGCTGGCGTTTATGTCCGACCCAGTCCATGCCGTTAATCAGCAGAATATCCTGCCAACCATCACTGTCGTAATCGAGAAAGGCGCATCCTGCGCCCATTGTTTCCGGGAGAAACTTGCCGCCATAGGCGCCACTGTTATGCAGGAAGCGGACTCCGGCGCGCGCGGTGACATCGACCAAACGAAATCCGGGAGCAGCCTCGGCGGGCGCGGATGCCGCCCAGGCGTCTCGAAAGCGCAAGCCCGCCGTCGAAGCCAGACCCCCGATCCCCAGGAGAAACGACCGGCGATTCACGGAAGGTTGACCAGCCCGTTGCGGATGGCATAGACGACCAGTTCGGCCGTCTTGTGAATACCGAGAGCATCCATCATGTTGGCGCGATGGACGGCAATGGTGTTGGCGCTCAGTTCGAGTACGGCCGCGATTTCCTTGTTGGATTTGCCATCGACGATCATCTGCAGAATCTGGAGCTCCCGCTGGGTCAGTCCGGAATTGCGCTCGCCTTTGAGGACCTGGTCACGATCCAGCTGAGAGTCGAGCACCTTCTCTCCCGCCACCACACGGCGAATGGCCGCTCCCAACTCGAGTTCCATGGCGTTTTTGAGGATGTATCCGCGGGCGCCGGCCGCCAGCGCCTGATGCACCCAGGTCTCTTCCGGATGCATACTGAGCATGAGCACCAGGATTTCCGGGGACTCTTCGAGAATGCGCCGCGTGGCCTGCAGACCGTTCATGCCGGGCAGAGCGCAGTCCATGATGACGACTCTCGGAGCGAGCTCGCGGGCCAGCTTGACGGCCTCCTCGCCATCGCTCGCCTCCCCCGCCACCATGATATCCGGCTCGTCTTCGAGCATCCGCCGGAAGCCTCGGCGCACCAGCGCGTGGTCATCCACCAATAGGACGGAAATCTTATCCGGCATGCGCCTCCGTTTTCTCTCTCGGAATTTCCAGATGAACCAAGGTTCCACCCGACCCGGGCGAGCTAAACACAATCTTGCCACTCAACAACTCGGCGCGCTCGCGCATGGCGACCAAGCCGATACCCTGCTTGGCGGCTTGCGCCACAAATCCCAGGCCGTGATCTTCGACTTCGAGTTCCAACTTCTGCGGCAGGAAGCGCAGCCGCACCCAGGCTTGTTTCGCGCCAGAATGCCGCGACACGTTATTCAAGGCTTCCTGCAACACGCGGTAGACGTGGATCGCCGCGTTCCCCTCCAGAGGAAACGGGGTGCCCGACTTCTCATAGCTTATGTCAATTCCGGATTGTCTTTCCACCACCGGAAGATACCAGTCAAGCGTAGTCTCGAGGCCGGCCTCGTCGAGCATCACGGGATGCAGAGCCTGGGAGAGGCTCCGAACCTTGTCGAGGGTGCTCTGCGCGATCTGGCGGACTTCTTCGAGTTCCGAGCGCAGGGACGAGCCTTCGGGGGCGTGCTTGCCGGCCCGGCCCAGCATCGAACCCATGGCGGTCAGGATTTGGCCGAACTCATCATGCAGCTCGCGGGAGATGTAACGCAGCGTCGACTCCTGGGTCGAGATGAGGGTCTGCGCCAGCTCGCTGCGCTGCTCCGAGAGCGCGGCCAGGCGCGCGAACAGCTGCCGGTTGGAACGGATGAGATAGAGACTGGTCAGCAGAATCGCAATCAGGGTGGCGGTCAGAAAGCGATAGACCTGCCGTTGCACCCGGGCGTAGATCTCGCCGATTTCAAGCGCCGCCTGCTCCTCGCTGGCGTTATTTTGCACCAGCAGGCGCGCCACCGCGGTGCCGAGCGCCTCCTGGCGCGCCTGCAGCGAGAGGCGTATTTGTGTCCGAGCTTCGGCTTGTTTGCCGTCCTGGGCGAGGGCGAAGGTGCGATCCGCTGCATCCCAGAACTGAGCCACCCGGCTGCCCAGAAATTGGCTCTGCTCGGGTGTGCGATCGATGACCGCCACCTGGGTTTCGAGCCGAAGCGCATCGTCGAGATCGGAGCGGATGCGCGCGAATTGCGCCGACCAGGCGGTCAGGGGATATGGCTCATCGTTGTCCAACATGTCGCGCATGGCGAGCCCGAGCAAGTTTAAATCGTTCTGGATGCGCAGGAGCTGAAGGGAGTCCCTGCGGTTGCGGTCGACCAGATTGTCCTGGAGTTGGCGCAGGCTCGAAATCTGGTGCGAGATATAGGCGGAATAGGCAACCACGGCAGCGAGAGTGATGATCAGGCCCAGGAAGAGGGCGGCAGTCGGCGACCGGCCAGAAGCATGCGAGCGCGGCACGTCCCGAAGAATACAACGGGGGATAGCGGAACTGCCAGCCTTCAGCCCATGGCGCCCGCCGGGCGCAAGCTCTCATTGTGGTTTGGCCGGATCTGCGCCCAGGTCCTGGGGGAAGGCCTTGAACACGACTTCCCGAGATTTTGAAGAGGTTTTCTTATCGGCGGCGCTCGTGAACTGCTTGAGTGTCCCCTTCAGGACGTAGTAGCTGTCATCGCCGACGTTTTTTCCCTCGCCGCGTTCGACCGTGCCCTTGAACTCGTACCACACACCGTGCACGGTCTCGGTGCCGAAGGTCAGCTTTTTCCCCTCGAGCTTACCCTGCTTGAAGAATTGTTCGAGGAAGGCGCCTTGGTCGCTTTCCGCTTCGCCGTAACGCGAAACGAAGCCGGTCACCCGTCCCTCGTCCTCCAGGTTGAGTTGCACGAATTCCCCATCCCGCAGGAAGGTGTACATGCCGGAGTAATCTTCCGAGGGCTTCGGCGGAGGTGCATTCTGCGTGGGAGCCTGCGCGAACAGGAGCGAACTCGTCAGCCACAACACCGCCAAAAGCATCCCCGCCGGTTTCATGCTGCCGATATTAAAGCATGGAAAGCGGCCGCGAGGAACTGGGGGGTCCGTGCGGTCCAGCGAATCCCGCTATAATAGGCGGAAGCTCTCGGAGAGATGCCATCTGCCTCGGGCATGGCTGGCGTTGGTTCTGGCCGAACCCTGTTTTTGGGATTGAGTGGAAACTTCTGCCAGTTGCGGTGAATGAATGGAACAGGCCCCGGGGCTTATGGAATCCGTAGAGGAGATCGGGGAAAGCCTCGACCGAGCACCCCAGTTGCTGGTCGAAGTCGAACCTTGGCATCGCGTCTTTTTCCGCAACCTGACGGATTCAGTTTGGACCCGCCGCCCCCCGCCGCTTGAGCTCGCTTCCGAGCCCGGAGACTTCTGGCCGGACGTCTTCGTCGCCTCCCCTCAGCCCTGGAGCCGGTTCCTCGAATCCGCCCTTTCTCATGTCGCGCTGGCCGCCGCGATTTGGGCGATTGCCGCGTTCTGGCCGCGGCATCCGCAGACGGTTGAGACTCCGGTGTTCCGCCCGAGCGACGTGATCTATTACTCGACCGCTGAATACTTACGACCGCTCGATACCGGGCGCCCGCACGCTCAGCACCCGCGGCGGGGTGAACCGGAACTGGCTGCGCAACCGATCATTTCTGTGCCCCCGCAGGCCGATAACCCCACGCAGTCCATTGTCGCTCCTCCCAACCTGAAGTTGAACCACGACGTGGCCCTGCCCAACGTGGTTGCCTGGCCGAAGACGCCGCTCGCCGTGCCGATTGCCGTCACCGAGCATTCCCTGGCGAATGCGAGAGCTCCGGATTTGACCGTGTCCGCCGTTGCTCCTCCGCCCGAGGTGAAACTTGCCTCCTCGCGCCGTCAGCTGCACGCCCCCGAACCCGCGGTGGTCGAGCCGGCGCCGCTCGTGGACCGGACCGCCATCCCGCGCTTGGGGGACCTCAACATCGGTCGGACGCAAGTCGTCGCGCCCGCCCCGCAGTTGCCGGTCGGCGCCGAGCGAACTCTCGCCAACGGTCGTCCGGCTCTCGGTAATTCCGGCCAGGCGGTGGTGCCGCCTCCACCCGCGGTCCCAGGCTCCAGGGTCGCCGTCTCGGGAGGGCGCCTCATCGCGCTCGGAATCCACCCGGTGTCACCGAGCGGGCCGGTCGAGCCCCCCGCCGGCAACCGCCGTGGACGTTTTGCGGCCACACCGCAAGGCAAAGCCGGCGCACCCGGAACTCCGGACATCGCACGGACGAGCGCCCCAGGCGCTGAAAGTGCCGGTGCAGGCAGCCCGGGCACGGCGAGAGGCGGCGATCTTCCTCCCGGACTCCACGTCGGCGGCCCGGCCAATCACTCCCCTGAGGGTGGAAGCGACCACCGAATCGGCGGCACCGATCCGGTTCTGATGGCGAAGGCGACTCCGCCCGAGGCCAGCCCATCCGCGCCGCACCCCCTCCATGAAGTTTCGAGCCTCCATGCAACTGAGGCGGAGAAAGAAGTCTTCGGCGACCGCAAGTTCTATTCGATGACTCTCAATGTTCCCAACCTGAATTCCTCAGGCGGAAGCTGGGTCATCCATTTCGCCGAGCTGAATCAAGAGGAAGCTAAGGGCGACCTCAGCGCTCCCACCGCCACCCGCGAAGCCGACCCGGCGTATCCTCTGGAACTCATGAAGCAAAATATCCAGGGAACGGTGACGCTCTACGCGGTCATCCGCAGTGATGGTTCGGTGACCGATGTTCGCGTCCTGCGCAGCGTAGACGATCGCCTCGACGAGTTTGCCCGAGAAGCGCTGGCCTGCTGGCATTTCCGTCCCGCCACCAAAAACGGCAACGCCGTCGATCTCGAAGCGGTGGTCACTATCCCCTTCCGCCCGGGCCGGGCGAAATCGAGTTTTTAGGCATTTTGCGGGAACTTCGGGGCCCGGGTGCCCTGGCATCAAGCGAGCGCCAGGAGCCTTCGGGCCTGACGCTCGCGAGACTGCCCCCGCCCGGTTCAGTTCCCCGACGGACTCTTGTCCGCAGACGGCACCCGACCCCTCGCCAAGCCGATGGATTTTCCCGAAGCCGCCGAGCGCCGTGCCGCGTCAAGAATCTCAGAGACAATGACATTGGTTGCAAGAGAAGAAAGCGGGTCGGGCGCGACTCCGCGCAGAACGACTGCCCGCAGCAATGACAACGAATCGTCAAACGGACCCGGTAGCGGTTGGCCCGCGACCTGCTCTTCGTCCTTCCCCGCAAGCCGCACCCGCAGGTCATTGTTACGCACGGTGATCACGTAGCCGGTCTGTCCGTAGACTTCCATGTCCTTGCGGCCGAACGGCCAGTTCCACGAGGCCTGAATAATCGCCTGCGCTCGAGGATAGGTCAGAATGATGGTCGCTTCGTCATCCACCCGCGGATACAGATCGGGTTTGATTTGCTGTGTCACCGCGGTCACCGCGCTCGGGCGCTGGCCATCCATCATCCAGGTTGCCAGATCCGCGCCATAGCAGCCGAAGTCATAAAGCGCTCCGCCGCCGTCAAGCTTCGGATCGGTGAGCCACCCGAGAAACTCCGGCCCGACCCCGATCTCCTTCGGACCCTGGTGACCGTCGTGGACCACGATCTTGCGAATTTCGCCGATGGCGTTCTGGCGCACCAGATCGTAGGCGGCGTGGTTGCTGCGATACCACGTGGTCTCATAGTTCACGAGCACCTGGATGTTCGCCTGGCGCGCCGCCTTCTCGATGGCGTGCGCATCTTCGGCGCTGACCGCCAGCGGCTTTTCCATCATGACGGGGACACCGTGACGGGCACAGATTTCCACCACTCGCCGGTGGTCGTAGGTGCTCGTGTACGCGAGGACCGCTTGGGGCCGCGTCTTTTGCAGCATATCTTCGAGACTGGCAAACATCAGGCTGCGGTCGAGGCCGTACTGGCTGGCGTAATGAGCCGCGAGTTGCTGGTCGGGCTCGGCAATCCCGACCAGTTGAATGTCGGTCCGATGCAGCGAGTTCTTGAAAAAGCCCTCGACGTGCCCGTGAACCAACCCGGCAATCGCGATCCGCAACGGGGGCTCAGCTCCCGCCGCCGTCTGTGCGTGGCACACCGTGAATGCCGGGAGCAAGGCCGCGGCCAAGAAAAATGCAAGATGTCTCATAGGAACCTCAGTCCACTTCAGAGTACACGCCATCGAGAGCCCGCGAGGACCGGGGCGCCGCCGCCGTTCGCCCGGACCCCTGCGGAAACCGCCGCCGAATCCGCGCGTCCTGCCAGCGTAGGGAACGCCAGGTCTTCCCGGGCCCCTGCGTCCCGGCTCTTCCCCAAAGCGCCTGTCAAGCCGGAGTTCCCACTCCGGCCAGGGTCAGCACAGCCAACAGAATGCGCTTGAGGCCCAGTTCGCGGCCGCTGCAATCGAACCACTCTTGCAGGGTGTGGGCTCCGCCACCACTGCCCCCTCCTCCGATGGCGACCGCCTCCCGGCCAAGCGAAAGCGGGACATTGGCGTCGGTCGAGGCGCGCTGGATCTGGGCGGTGTTACCGAGCTGCGCGTCCACCGCGCGAATCACCTGTAGAATCCGGGCTTCGGGATCGAGTTCTCCTGCCGGGCGATTGCCAATGGGCACCACCTCATAACTCAGTCCAAAAGGCCGGCGTTGGGAAGCAGACGGGCTGCGCCTCTCGGTGGCCTGCGATTCTTCCTCGACCGCAGCCTCGAGCGCTTGCCGCAAGGCCGTTTCCAGGCGCTCCATCTCGGCCATCGAGGTGGAGCGGATATCGACCCGCATGCTGGCGGACTCGGGAATGGAATTTACCGATGTGCCGCCGCGAATGACGCCGACGTTGAAGGTGGTCTTGGGCGATGCGGGCACCGGCGTCTGGGCGAAGGCTCGGATAGCTCCGGCCAGCACTAGGATGGGGTTGGGCGCGCCAAAGTCGCTCCAGGAATGGCCCCCAGGCCCGCGGACGATGACTTCGAAACGACGGCTGCCCAAGGCTTCAGCTACGATGGTATCTGAACCCGCGCCATCGAGCACTAGGCTGCAGGCGATCGAATCCTTCCAAAGCGAGTGGGAGAAAATGTAGCGCATACCGCGCAAATCGCCCTCCCCCTCTTCGCCGACATTGCCGATAAAGAGAATGGGCGAGCGGTGCTGCACGCGCGCCTTGCGCA
>PKYX01000252.1 GCA_003132825.1 Acidobacteriaceae bacterium | reverse complement strand
TTGGATGTCGGTCCGCGTGGGCCCGATACCCGAATCGCAACCGCGCAGCCATCTCAACGCGATGACCGGCCGTAGGTCTGAGGCACGCGCAGTCTACAACAGCCAATCCACCCGCACAATCAATCGCCGGAATTGCGCAGATGTCTTGGCCCGCACCCGACAAGCGCGCCTGCCCGAGAACTGAAACGCTCGGAATCCGGACGTCCCATGCTTGCTCCTTTTCTCTTGGCTAACAACGCCCTTCCGGTGAGTCAAAAGCAAGCGATCCGCTACGCCACTTCCAAAACCGACAAGATATTCCCCGCTGGGTCCTTGAACCACGCGATCGTCGGGCCATTCCCGCGGGAGATCCCGCGCGCGTCCGTTTTCAAGTTGGGTTCATTATAGATTTCAAATCGCACGCCACGTTGGCTCAGCTCATTTACAGCTTTTTCTACGCTCTCTACGGGAAAATTCAGGACCGTGAAAGTGGCAGGCTGGTGATTGGGTTTAGGGTACATCAGAGCTTTGTTGCCGCCGGAAAGAGGCATAACCAGGGTGCCCTCCGGACCGCTGGAAAGTTCGAGTCCCAGCGTCTTGCCATAAAATTCCCTGGCCTTCTGAATATCGTTCACCGAAAAACTGCTGAATGCCTTGCTTATGTTGAGCATGGATGCACTCCCTAGAGTTTTAGTGTTCTAACTTCGATGCGGAATCAGCTTTCGCGGTTTTCGAACGTTGGACCCGGCTCGACGGAACATCTGTGCCCGCTGCGCACGATGGATTCGCCGAGTGTTCACTGGCTTCGCGACGGTGGCGTATAAAGCAACAAAAAGCAACAACATAGCCCTAACCGGGAATATCGCTAACCGACCGCAATTCCTAACAATCTCCAAACTTGTGTCCGGCCTTCCAGGGTGACGCGTACCACGCGAGTGTCTCGTATGGGAATCAGCCAGCCAAGTTCTCGAAATCGCTTATAAATCGCGCACCCCAGCGTCCCCGCCAAGTGGTGCCGCCGTTCAGTCCAGTCGAGGCATCGCACCGCTAGTTTCTTCTGGGCAGCGGCAGACGATGGAACGCCCACTCCGATTGCTTCGAACCACTCTCTTCCCGAGGGACTTACCGAGTAAGCCTTCGCGTTGTACGGTTTAATCACTCCCCGCTCTTCCAAATTTTTCGCGATCTAAACGCCAAGCCAACCGGCCAGATGCCCATAACACGTTCGCGCCTGCCCCAGGCTTCCCACCTGTGGTCTGGAAGATGCAGCTGCAGCGTCTGACACTCGCGAACGGGCAGTCAGCACCAGCAACGCTTCAATCGCGTCGGCCACCTCTGCGCTCGCTAGCCGATAGTAGCGGTGTCGCCCCTGCCGTTCGACATCGAGAAACCGCCCTTCGACGAGTTTGGCGAGGTGTTCGCTGGCCGTCTGGGGCGCAACATTGGCGGTCATCGCCAGCTCTCCCGCAGGTAGAGCGAGGCCACCCATCAGTCGCAGCAGAATTGCTGCTCTTCCCGGATCACCCAGCAGGTTCGCGGTACTGGACAGTTTGTCGTTCATACAACAATTATCGGCTCAAAATAAATTGAATACTACGGCCCCCGCCGAACTATTAAGCCGCGGCGTGATACTACGCTGTGCCTGGAGGCATTCACTTTGATCACCCTTTTTCTGCGTTACACGATTCACCCCAACAAGTTGTCAGACATCGCGAAATACAGCGCCGATGAACAAATTCCCATACGCGAAAGCGGGGGCGAGATTCTCGGATATTTCATGCCGACAGATTTCGCCGGAGCCACCAACGAAGCCTTCGGCCTGATCGACTTTCCCTCGCTCGCCGAATATGGAGTCTATCGCGCTAAGTTGGCTGTCCATCCGTTGCATAAGAAGTATGTCGCAGTCGTTGAGAGGACAGGCGCACTGCTCTCCATCCAGCGCTCGCTGATTCAGCGCGTGGAATCTTCACCCGAGCCAAAGTCATGACCGGTATCCCCGGGTACGACTTTGGTTCTGTAAGAAGCGCGCATTCGCCAGTTTCCGCCGAAGAACTCCGGCAGCTGGAGCAAACTCTCGGCTGGACAGCCGATGACGAACAACTATTAAGAAAACACGCCGCTCTTTTCGAGGCACAAGCGGAAAAGATGGTGGACTCATGGCGAGCCGTCATCGGATCTCAATCACACCTGGCGCAATGGTTTCTTGCTCCCGACGGCAAGCCGGACGATGAATACAAAGCCGCGGTAAAACGCCGCTTCGTACGGTGGGTGATTGATGTCGCGACTCGCCCGCACGATCAAGCATGGCTGGACTACCAGGAAGAAATCGGTCTGCGCCACACCCCAGAAAAGAAAAACAAAGCTGACGCCCGCCACACGCCACCGCTTGTGCCGCTTCGTTATGTGCTGGCTTTCGTCCCCCTAGTGACGCCCCTGCATCACTTTTTCGAGAGCGCAATCCGAGACCGCGCTCAGCTAGACGCGATCGAACGGGCCTGGACCAGAGCCGTCCATCTCCACGTCACTCTCTGGGCCAGACCTTTCGTCCGCGATGGACTCTGGTAGGCTTTCGTGGCGCAGCATTTCGCTATTTCCCATTCTTCGCAACCTCTACCTCAGATGTTGAATGTGGGGGCTGGTTATGAGGCTGGTTAAGGACAACTCATGGGGCCGCCGGTTCCGCACCCCGTAACCGCCTGGACTAGCGCCCCTGCCAATTTTGCATTGGAATATCCGATCGAAGCCAGCTCGACGTCATATCTAGTCGGCCATTAGAAATTGATGTATCGTTCGTAGCGATGCTTTGCGAATTCGGGGGATTTTGATGGCTTCCATCCGGCGCACCCTCGTCCGCCTGCTGATCCTGCTGATGATGTTGTTGGGACTCACCCTGGTCTTCCCCGGCAGCCAGGTCCGAGCCGATCGAGCTGCGTGCGACCAGATCAGAACCGCATGCAAGAATGCGGGCTTCGTTCTCGGTGGCGGAGCTCGAAACGGGCTGTTGCTCGACTGCTTCCAACCCATCGTCCAAGGGACAGCGCAGCCGAAGTCGGCATCGATACCTCTGCCGACCATAGACCCGCAGTGGGTGAACGCATGTCGGGCAGGGAGAGACTCAGCCCCGGTCGCGGCGCCTGCGAACGCACCGCTGGTGCCGGCCGACGACGGTCAGACCGTCTACGATCAAATCTGAACGTCACCTGGATCGCCGACGCCAATCTGGCCGGCAAGCAAACCTTCGGGGTTTCAAACATCAACCGGGATGGCTCGATGGACTATGCGAGGGCGCTTCGATGGGTCGACGCGATGAACAAGCTCGACCAGGGCGCCGGTTACCTCGGGCACAATAATTGGCAGCTTCCGACCGCGCCAGTCAAGGACCAGAGCTGCGCCCGTACGGGACGGAACGGCGAATCGTTCGGGTTCAACTGTTCGGGGAGCGCGCTGGGATCTCTGTACTATGGCTCGTTGGGTATTCACGAGCCCAACACGGCCGTTGGCATACCCACCAATAAGGTCGGCCCATTCAACGATTTCCAACCCTATTTATATTGGTCCGGGTCACCGGCCGCCGATCCAAAACAAGGATTTGTGAGCTTTTCGTTCAACACCGGATTTCAAGGGGCCAACGTATGGCGGAATTATCTCTACGTGCTGCCGATGATCAAAGGCAAGCTGCCGGGCACGCGCCCAGCCGCTGGCGAAGGATTGGAAGTCAACCCCGGCGCACAAACCGTCTACGATCCGATTGCCCAGGTCACCTGGCTCGCGGACGCCAATTTGGCAGCCAAGCAAACCTTCGGTGTTGCAGACATCAACCCGGATGGTGCGATGGAACACTCGGCGGCGGTCCAGTGGGTCGCCGCCATGAACACAGCCGATCAGGGCCGCGGATACCTCGGTCAAACGGACTGGCAATTGCCGGAGACCGGGCCGCCCGATCCATCCTGCAGCCTGAAAGGGACGACCGGCTTTGACTGCACGGGCAGCCTGATGGGGGAGTTGTTTTATAAACAATTGGGGCTCCACCGGGGCGAGTCCGTGGTTGCGGCTCCGGACATCAACCTAGGCCCCTTCCACGATATTCAGCCTTATCTCTACTGGGCCTGCGAAGCGGAAACCGCCATATCCGCTTGCCAGCCCAATGGGCCCTCCGACGGATTCGAGTGGAATTTTTCCTTTGGAAACGGCTTCGAGGGTACGAATCTCTTGGCAAACGATTTGTACGTGATTGTCTATTACCCTGATTCGCCCACCAAGATACCTACGCGGTAACCGCTTTCCCCGCCGTTCACGCTGCCAAACTGGATTTGACTTGTGCCGTCTCGCGAAGAAAAAGAGCTGCGAGAAACAGCAAAGTGCTTCCACCTGCCGCGAGCCACATGGTCAAAGCCAGGCCGTACTTCTCCGCTAGCGTGCCCGCCACAATGGGTGCCGCAGTCGCGCCGATGACTTCACCGACGAGGGTCACAAGGCCTATCGAGGTTGCCCGAAACTGCGCCGGGACACTTTCGGTCGGTATCAGCACCATCACGAGACTCGCAATACCCTGACCTGAGTTGGTAACAAAAATGATAGCCGCCAGGATAACGGGATAGACATAGAGCGCAGGTACCAGGAAGGCGAGTGGTACAGCGGCTGACATTGCAGCCATCAGCAATAACACTGGCTTCCGGCCTAACCGGTCGGATAGTGATGGCAGCAAGAAACCAAGGAAGAAGCTGCCCAAACCGGTAGCCCCCAGCAGCAAGCCCGCAGTGGTCGGTGGCTGGTGGGCAATTTCAGTGATGTAGAGGGGGGCGAATACATTCAACACGAACAACCAGCACATGAAACCGGTTGCTCCGAGACAACATAGCCAGATATTGGGATAACGCATCAGGGAGAAGTAGGCGGTGAATGACGGCCTCGGCAGCGGCGTAGTCGCATCCCGGGTGGGCTCTTTCACGAACTTCCAAATCAGGGTCCCCATCAGTAAGCCAGGGATGCCGGCCACAAAGAAAGCCGAGCGCCAACCCCAACGGGCGGCGACCTGGGTGGTCAAGACGGGGGCTGCGGCCAGTCCCACCAGGGCGGCCGCGCTGACCACAAATCCTATATTGCGCCCGCGCCGACTGGGCGGGGACGATTCCTCGATCAGGGCGGTCATGATGGACCAGGTGGGACCCTCCGCCACACCCATGAGCGCGCGAATCCACAGCAATTGATGAAAGCTACCGGCCAGACCTGACATCCACGACAAGATCGAAAAGGCGAAGACGGCGGGAACCAGCACGGGCTTGCGACCAACCCGATCCGACAGCGCGCCGAAAATCAGAGTGGACGCCGCCCAGGTGATCGCCAAAACCGAGGCCAGCGTGCCGATTTGGGCGTTACGAAGATGGAACTCAAGCGCGAAATAGGGCGCCACATAGAGGGGCGACATCCGGTCGAGAAAGACCGTTCCCCAGGTGCAAAACAGAATTGCGACTAGCGTGTTCTCATATCGCCGCGAAGAATCCATGCCGTCCCATCCTGGCAATCGTTGGCTTCGCCATGCCCCGTAGATTGCCCGGCAGGTGCCCTCGACTGCGAGCAGCTTCCTCGTCACCTAGCTTCATCGGTTGCATGGTCTCGACTTTTGGCACGAATCTTACGCGAAACGAGCCAATTGCGCTTGTCGGGCACCCAACCATGGATTTGCGAAGGCGCAATGCTCTAGACCAGTGTCTAGACTCATGACAGCACTTCCGTCTGGAGGAACCAATGCGGTTCTATTCCATCGGAAGGCCTACATAGTTCTCCGCCAAGGATTCTGCGGCAGCCCGCGAACTGGTTACGTAGTTCAGTTCGGCCACCTGGCGGCGGCGATCGAAAGGATTCTCATCCGGGAAACGGTGCAGCATCGAAGTCATCCA
>PKYX01000102.1:679-21174 GCA_003132825.1 Acidobacteriaceae bacterium | reverse complement strand
ACCACATACATCTGGTTGCGGTGCAGGTAGTCGATGGCTTTGAGGGTGGCGTTCCCGGTGTCTTGGCCGTTGCTACGCTCCGTGTTCTTAGCGGAAGCCCGCAGAAATTCCAGGTCGCTTTCCAAGATATTCTCGATGCCAAGGAAAATATAGCGAAATCCGGCTCGTCGCATCAGCGGGGCGAGGGTTTCGCCGTGGTTCGCGATGGCGGAGGTCATGGCCTGCACGAAGTAATCAAGCTCGTCGAGCCCGGCGGCGATGATGGCTTCACACAATGCCTCGAAGCGCCGCACATTCAGCGTAATGTTGTCGTCGACCAGGAAAATGGTTCGAGCACCATGATCGCGGGCATCGCGAATGTCGACCAACACGCGGTCGAAGGAGTAGGTGTGGAAATTGCGACCCCGCATCTCGATGATCGAACAGAAGCTGCAATCGTAGGTGCAGCCGCGGGAGGTCTCGATTACATCCACCTGCCGGCCGAGCAATGTATACCCCTCGAGCACGCGCGCATCGCGGTTCGGCGGACGGATTTCGCGGTCTTCGAGGCGGTGCGGAGGGCGGGCGGGGTTGTGCACCCAGTTCTCGCCGTTTCGGTAGGAGAGGCCGCAGATCCGATCGGCGCCCGAGTCCCGCTCGACTGCGCGCAACAATTCGCGGAACGTGATCTCGCCCTCGCTGCGCACCAGATAATCGACGTCGATTTCCTCGTAAGCTTCGGGCGCAGTGCTAGGGTCGTACCCGCCCGCCACGATCTTCACGCCCGGCCGGAGAGCGCGGACCAATTCGGCAATGCGAGCCGCGGTGTGGCGCTGAAACGTCATGATGGAGAGTCCGACCACTTCCGGATCGAGCTCCCGGACTAGTCTCGTGACCGTCTCTCGAACCTGGCGCTGCACCAGAATCAAATCCGCCACGGCCACGCGGTGCTGCGGATCAACGTTGCCCGCGAGTGAGGTAAGCGCACCATTGGGCATACGGACAGCGACCGGTGGCATGTGTTCGAAGGAATCCGGCATGGAAAGTAACAGGACGTTCATGAGGACTTGTCCCTATTCCTCGATGCGAACCGGACCAGAACGAAGAGAATAGGCGCAATTGTATCGTAGGGTCGAAGTGCCGACCAGATAGCAAAAAGGGGTCGACCATCATCGAAAGATGAGACCCCGGGGAAACTTCTAAGCCCCGGGCTGACAGTCGCTTCCGCGGGGAGCATGGGCCCCTGCGGCATGGGTTGGCACAAGAGTTCACCGCCGGGTGCGATTTCAAGTTATCATCTCAGCAAAATAGGCACTGTACCGCTGGCTAAGGCCCGCGAGCGGTGACCAATCCTTTGAGGGCAGCATGGCCATCAAGTTTATGCAAACACCCGACGGAAGCGACGATTCCATACGCTTCCAGCTGATCGAGCGCTTGAAAGTTTACTCGTTCGGGGCGATCGTTTTGTTCGCCTCGTTTGGCATGGGGGAAACGGTCTACCGACTCCTGTTCTCAGTATTTGACGGAGCCAAGGATCGCATTCCGATCGAAGCTGTGTTCGGCTTCGCTTTCGCCTGGCTGGCTACAAAGTTCGTCGGGGATGTTTACCGAAACCGTAAGGAGAGGCGCGCGCGACTTAACTTCATTTATGCTCGCAATCACCAAATCCGCGGCGCTCTAGAAGGAATAGCTCCGTCGGCCCACCCCGCGAAAAACCAGCAGTCGATCCGAATCATCCGCGAAGAGGTGGACAGGATTGAGCGGGCGTTGAAGGATATCTTGCCGAGCTAAGCTTGGGTTGGGTCCAGCGGGATCGCGGTATGACGCTCGGGGAGATACGTTCCCGAGCGCTTCTCAGTGGTGGTACTTCGTCTTTTCCGACCACCGGCGCTTCGGATACCGCTGATGAAGCAACCGAAACGCCTTCTCCACCAGCGTGTCGTCGGGGCGGTGGTCGACCAGTTTCAATTTCCAGAGGGGCGGTGCGAGGATGCCAGCCCACAGGCCGTCCTTCGCGAGGGCGCTCGCCTTTGCCGATGGTCATGGGTGATCTCAGCGAGCTACGAACTTCCAAGCCACCACGACGATAAACACAAGTGCTCCGACTGCATACGCCCACATTCTTCCCTTTTGGAACTNNGTGATCTATCATCGAAGCACCTCGCAAGGCTGACCCATGATGCCATAAGCCGGATGCTGAAGCCTCTGTGGAAATTCAAACTGGCCCACCACCGTCGGGACATCCTCGACCAAGACTTCGTCCTTTATCCTCCGCCTGCTCGTCGCAAGGTTTCCTTACGGCCAAACAAGCTTCTCCGGGAGTGGCGCGGCGTTTCCGACCGATCTTGGACGATAATTGTCCAAAACTCGGTCGTTCACCCGCAGACTGGAGACCAACTGTGAACTGGCGAGAACAGGCCAACGCTCTCACCGAGGGTGCCCTCTTGGCGCCCGAACTCGAAGTTCTGAGAGCCAATTTCAGGAAAGAAGTTCTCCTAAGCAATGCCTTACAATTTGTGCGGGATCGCTGATAAGACGTAGTTTCTTGTCAAAAAACTTCGACTCAGATGTTCCGGGTTGGATCTTGATATCTAGGCGGCCGATGTCGTCTACCGCCAAACCGAGAAATGTTATGCTGTAGGTTTGCGGATCACACACCAGAGTCAATTTGGTTCTCGGGTCTTTACGAATAATTTCGATTGTGTTTTCGTCACTACTTTTACGACAATCAAGAAGGTTTCTGCCAATGTCTGAGTTCAATTCCTTACATTCAGATTCAAAACGTTGGTACAAATCTAGCCACATTTCAGGCGCTCTGCGCTGGAGAATCTCCTGATCCGATAGAAGCTTTTGGTCTCGAATCAAGGCCGCTTTTCTGTCGTTTTCTTCTTGTTCTTGCTTCTTTTTCGTTTTTTCCTGTTCTAGAAAGCGTTTCGCCGCCTGTTTCGACCATTCAGACATAGGTACACTCCTGCAACAATGCGAGTAAACAAGTGTAGATCAAGTTGCAAATGGTTGGCCATTTTCATTTTCGGTCCGGCTCACCGTGCCTAGAAATGATGTCCAAAGCAATAGCGAAAAAACGAGCAGGGCGCCGAGCCCCAAACACCGCTCGCTCAGCTATCGTCGCCCCCTCACTGCTTGGTCGTCTATCGGGGAGCGGCGGCCTGCGGGAACTTTTTCCGGACGGGGGACCAAGTTAAGGAATCGCCCGTTCCAAAGCCGTTTTGCCGTAGCGCACCCAACCTGGAGTTGGATGCGGCGTCAGCGCCAGCATGTTGGGCAAGTGACATGAGGACGGGTGCCAACTTCCGGGGGTGAGCACTCTTGCTCAGACGAATGCCACGTGGAGTGCTAACGTCGGGGTGTGCTTGCCGCCCAATTGCCGCGCAGCCAGAAAGCCGCTTGCCGTTTTGCAGGACCGAGTTATGGTGAAGCGAGTTGCACCAATCGGGGTCATTGCTCTGTTTCTGTTGGCTGCTTGCGGGGCGTTGTGTCAGATCGAGCTTCCATCGGTTGATTTGCCGCAAGGGGCCGGCTCAAATTCGCCCGAAGTGCGGCGCCCGGAGACGCGTACGTGGCGATCACTTCCTGATGCTCCGTCGGTGCAGCTTCCAACCCAAACAGAAAAACCTCAAATGTTCGCCGATGAAGCGCGCTCGCCTTCAACACTTGGCGCGGCTGGCATCGACACGGGCGTAATACTGAGGACAGAGCAGGGACCGGTCATTCCCAGACCGCAGCCCAGCTTACTCGCTCTCTATCAGGGGGTGTCTGTTCCAAGAGAATTCAGCACCGTTCTTGGCAAGTACCTGTCTACGTCGTTGCGCAAGCAGAACCTGCTTTATCACCCATCGACCAGCGGCAGTTTTATGGGCCGGGCCACCTACGCAGCTTCGCACATTCTTACGACGCGTAACGATTCCGGAAAGAGGAGACTGAATAACTCGTATTTCCTCGGGGTACTGAGTTCAGTCGCTATCCACGCTGCCAACCGTCCATATTGGGTCCGCTCCCCTTCGGCGCCATTCAACGATTTCGGCTCGACGATTGGCAGCGACGCGGGGATCAGTATTTTCCACGAGTTTAAGCCTGGCATCCAACAAATGGTGAAGAGCTATACGCCGAAGTTCGTATCTAGAATCGAAGAGTACATCACTCACGACCAAAACCCGACGGGTGAGTTGTCTACACGCCTGCAAGATAATGTCCCCCCCACTCCATTTCACTATTGACGACTCTTAGGGGAGCTCTGATGGCAACACGGCTCCTTCCCCCAACCCGCTGCAGACCGATTCCGCTACTGACTTGACCACCATCCATTTATCCTGTCGCCACCGGCGGTAGCTCGCCCCAAGCCAGCATCGCACCTGGGCCGATCGTCTGTCAGAACGTTCTAATGTTCGGGATTCCCGAAACAGGAACAATGAAGTATGTTGCGCCGTGTTTGGCGGACCTGAGATGGCGAGGGCTTTCCCAGTTTGGTGTTCCGCACCCCTCTTCTGTGAACAGATTTACACCATCCACGTTCTTGAAGAGGAAAGCAATCCCGGCTGACCCGTGACCTGTCCCTTTTTGCTCAGTGTGGCGCAAGTGTCGCGTGCTATTAGTGAAATTAGGAGGCTGCATGTCTTTCGGGAACAAGCCGGTCATCGAGTGCGAAAGCAATCTGAAACTCTCAGTCTGTGGTTGTTTAGATATCTTGGGTATTTCCCTGCTCAGCGAGTGGGATGTATTGGCCTTCGTGTATTACCACGGAGTAAGTCTCACGAGCGCGGAACAGATCGCACGACTTCTCGGCTACGAAGATTCAGTGGTCGGGAGCGCTCTGGATCGACTGGAACGCGAGACGCTCATCGGACGTTCGCGGCTCTCTCGGGGAGTGCGTTTCTATCGACTCATGTCTATTCCAGAGCCTGAACGTAAACGCAGTCTTGAGTATCTCATCGACGTGTTGGAAACTCGGGGCGGGCGGGTGCTGCTGAGGAGACAGCTGAATTCCACTCCTTCGGAGCCGGGGCGAAAAGAACAATCGGCTAGGGCCGAGCAAATGGAGGGGAATCATTATGCCTAAACAGGATTTGCTTAAGACTGGCATTGACGGACTAGATTCAATCTTGATGGGTGGTATTCCAAGAACTAATGTGATCGCGGTGCAGGGCGTGACCGGAAGCGGCAAGACCCTGATGGGTCTGGAGTTCATTTATCGGGGTATCGTCGAGTATAACGAGCCTGGGCTGGTCGTGGTGTTTGAGACAAACCCAGACAAACTCGTTCGCGACGCTAGCGAATTCGGCTGGGACCTGGATGAACTGAAGCGCCAAAACAAGCTGCAAATCATATTTACCAGTCCACAGGTGTTCGATCAGGAATTGCGATCGCCTGACAGCCTGTTGCTCGAAACGGCCAATGAGATTGGCGCCCAGAGGATTTTTGTAGACGGAATCGGATTGTTAAATCCGGCACTGACCAAAACCAATGTGGGACGCGGCGCGTACCGCGAATTGTTACAGCAATTGATCGAGTCATTCAACCGGGAAAAGCTGACGGCCATGCTTTCGCTTGAACTTACCCCTCCTCCCGATGTGCTGGGTACTGCAGAAATGACTGATTTTTTGTGTGATACCGTCATCCGGTTGGACCGCGAAAGGCGTGGCCGGACATTGCGGCGCAGCATCGAGATCTTGAAAAGCCGAGGCCAGGATTTTGAGCCTGGAGACCACACTCTGCAGATCACCGCGGGCAAAGGATTGGAGATTTTCCGTCGCGTTCAAGCGCCTCTCCGCGCTACTGCATCGCAGCCCACCTCCAGCACCAAGCGATCCGTCATCGGGGTTGAGGCTATCGATACGCTCATTGGCGGCGGCATTTTCGACGGGTCCACCACGATGGTGGTTGGGGTTTCCGGGGTGGGAAAGACCGTGCTCAGCACCCAGATTCTTCGGGAAGGGGCACGGCAACAGAAAACCAGAGGATTGCTAATCTCCTTGGATGAGCATCCGGCGCAGATAATTCGTAATGCTGAGACCCTGGGGATGGACCTAAAAGATCAGGTCGCCGACGGAACCATCCAGATCATGTTCGAGAGCCCCCAAGAGTTGAACGTGGATGCGCACTATGCTCGCATTGTCAAGCTTATCGAACAGAATGATATACAGCGAATGGTGATTGATGGGATGACAAGTTACAGCAGCGCCATCGGAGAAGTCGGAGTGTACCGCGATTTCTTCCACGCCATCGTTGCCTTCTGCAAACAGCGTTTGATGACGGCTTTTTTTAACTATGAGAATCCAGAGTTTCTCGGGATTTCAGCTTATATGCCGGAATTTCCAGTTAGCTCCGTCGTGGATAACCTCATCCTGTTGAGCCTGGTGGAAGTCAGGAACTCACTCCACCGCTGCATTTCGGTAGTCAAGGCACGGGCCAGTAAACATTCTTTCGATACACGCGAGTATGTCATCGGCCAAGGGGGAATCTCATTGGTGCCCTTGGAACAGGATCTCACCCCGGCAGTGCCTCTGCAGAGCTACTCCAGCCTTCTGAGTCGTGCCCCCACGCGATTCTCTGTCCCTAAGGGAATTAACGGCGTTGCAGCGGTCCAAGGCAGAGGATGATCTCAGAAGCGTTACAGCGAGTTGATGCCCGCGAGGGTTTACTTCCTAGCGCTCCCGTGCCCTCCTCGATCGTCGGCCCGACCGATGACCTCAATGACGTACCAGTTTCGGCTGAATTACGGACCGACCTGCTTAATTCCGACGCTTGGGAGGAGATTCTGACCACCTATGGCCGCACCATGGGAGTAGCGGTCGCATTGACCGACCCCCAGGGCCGTGTATTGGGAGAATGTCAGAATGTGCGGCCATTCTGGAAACTAATTCATTCCAGCGCAGCTCGTTGGAGTTCCGGATGTCCATTCTGCCTAACGACACATTCGCCCTGTACCGCAGTCGCGGACGCATTGCAAAGCGGCGGAACGGTGGTGGTGCATGACCAAGCTGGTCTCACCCACGTCACCGTTCCCCTCTTGTTGGGCAAGCAGCATTTGGGAGCCATTATCGCGGGGCAAGTGTTTGACCGATTTCCTGAGCCGCTTCGGTTGCGCCGCGTCGCCAATGAGTTCGGCATCCCGCCGCAGGAACTCTGGGATGTGGCGGTAAAGCAACGTCCGGTGAGCGGTCGAGTCCTGAAGGCGTCGGGCGATTTGCTTTTTGCGCTTGGCCANNATGGATCCAGCTGGGCGCGTGACGAGTTGGAATGAGGGAGCCGCACGCATGCTAGGTCGGGTTGAAGCTGATATCGTGAGCCAGAACTTTTCTTGTATGTTCACCGCAGAAGATATTCAGAATGGGGTGCCCCAGAAGCAGTTGTCCGAGGCATCGCAAACCGGTCGCGCGCAGGATGAGGGATGGCGTATTGGGGCAAATCGAAAGAAGTTCTGGGCCAATGTCAACATCACACCGCTGTCCGGGGACGCTGGCGTGGCTCGCGGTTTTGCGGTCATCATGCACGACGCGTCAGAGCGGAGGAATCTTGCGATCATAGTCGAAGAAGCACGGAAGGAGCGCGCGCGCCTGCAGGACAAGTTCATGTCTCACGTTTCGCACGAACTTCGCACTCCGCTAACGGCAATCTACTTTTTTGTGACGAATGTGCTGGACGGATTGCTGGGTAATTTGACCCCCCCACAGCACGAGCACCTTGCGCTTGCATTAGGCAACGTCAAGCAACTGAAGGACATGGTCAGCGATCTTCTCGATATAACCCGGGTCGACACCCACAAGCTCACAATACGACCCCTGCACGTAAGTCCCACAACGCTAATTGCCGAGGCCCTCAGCACGTGCCGGACCAACGCGGCGGCTAAGGCCATCATCTTGCATTCGGATTTTGCAGCCGGGCTTCCTTTTATATGGGCCGACCCGGCTCGGGTGCGGCAAATTCTCATCAACTTGATCGACAACGGAATCAAGTTCACGCCTGAAGGTGGAACGGTTACCGTCAGGTGCAGGCCCTCGGTGGAAGATGCCGGGTTTCTCTGTCTATCGGTGTCGGATACGGGATGCGGAATTAGCCCGGAAAATCGCGAGACAGTTTTTGAGCGTCTGGCACAAGTGACCAACGGCGGCGACACAAGTCGCAGCGGTTTGGGTCTTGGACTGTTCATTGCAAGAGAGCTGGTGTCCCGGCACGGTGGCCGAATCTGGATAGAAAGTCAATCAGAACAGGGCAGCACTGTTTCTTTCACCCTGCCGGTGTTCTCACTGGCCAAACTGTGTGCGCACATCTTCACTCCGCCAAACCTGGAAG
Source organism: Acidobacteriaceae bacterium (assembly GCA_003132825.1). Taxonomy (GTDB): domain Bacteria; phylum Acidobacteriota; class Terriglobia; order Terriglobales; family Acidobacteriaceae; genus PALSA-270. Next base: position 12,888 of record PKYX01000102.1, on the reverse strand, counting down.
CGGGCTCCGTGACTCTCATTTCGGTCGACGTGGTCGCGGTCGAGGAGAGCATTCAGGAGGATATCCTGTCTGAGATACGGAGTGTTCTGGAGCGCTGCATTCATAGTGGTAAAGATATGCTCTTGCCCGCGATGAGTGACCACGAGCCGATGGGGACTTTTTTCATTGTGGCGTGCACCGATTCCCAGGGATTCAAGGTCATTGCAGCTCGCATCGAAAGGGAGTTGCAGACTTTCGACCATGCTGCAAAACTCAAGCCGGTGATTTCCTCAACGACATTCCTTGTCCCACCCCACCGGCCGAGGGAAGAACAAATTGACGAAGTCGCGGCAAAAATTAATCAACTGATTCAGGTGCGCCTTTCGGGGCAGAAGAGACTCAAATGAGCGGAAAGAAGATTCTAATCATCGACGACGATAAGCAGTTGCTGCTGGGCTTGTCCCCCAGGTTGAAAGCCAACGGCTATTGGGTGACCTCCGCTACCGACGCCGTTTCCGCAATAGCCGTGGCCCGCAAAGAATTGCCAGACCTGATCATTCTCGATCTCGGACTACCAGCGGGTGACGGGTTTCTAGTTCTGGAACGAATGCGTGGTGTAGCAGATCTTGCAGCGATTCCGGTCATCGTACTCAGCGCGCGAGATCCGGCAGGCAATAAGCAGCGTGCGATAGACGCTGGGGCGGTGGCCTTTTTCCAGAAGCCTCCTGATAATCACGAATTCTTGGGCGCGATTCGCCAAGCTTTGGGAGAAACTACCGCCCTGTCGTCGTTCCTCAAGAGCTGAATCTTATGGAAGCCCTGGTACGGTTACCTCGCATCAGCGAAGCGAGAATCTGCGCTTCGCGCTCCAAACGGGCCATTCGTTCGGCGTCGTTGGCGAGAGCCTCAGGCAGGACCTTCAGTGCTACGTCGCGGCCAAGGTTGGTTTCGCGGGCACGATACACTTCACCCATGCCGCCTGCACCTAGTGGCGATTGAATCACATAAGGGCCGAGTTTCCTGCCAGATGCTAGAGCTATCCGTGCGCGCCATTATAGCCCTGCGGAACGGCGTAGGCGACGACGCTCGATGAATTGCCGGTTATGCAGATACAGCGTTTACGGAAATCGCTCGCGTGCTCGACGCTAATCACAACCCTAGAAACAAGTCCTTAGCGTGTTGGTCATGAAGGTCCATGACTTTGGTTGCTTGCGAATTCACCAAACCATTCTGTCGAAGTAGGCAAATTCTGCGGGAGCCTAGTCAAGGCCGGGCCTCGAGAACGATATTGAACGGTGTCTCAGCGGCACGGCGAACACGGGTAAAACCGGCGGACTTCATGATTTTCGATAGACGGCCCTCGCCCGCCTGAGCGCCCAGCCCAAGGCCGACTTCCTGCGAGAGCGAAGCTGGGGTACAAAGCATGGTGGAAGCTCCGTAAAAGACACGTCCAATAGGATTAAGGTTGTCTTCGAGCTTGTCGTGCGCGAAGGGCTCGACGATCATCCATGTGCCATTCGGATTAAGCGACTGAAGCACGTGACGCGCCGCGCCCTCCGGATCGCCCATATCGTGGAGGCAATCGAAGAAAGCGACGAAGTCATACTCTTTGCCCGGAAAATCTTTGGCCTTGGCGACTTCGAATCTTACCCGGTCAGAGACACCGGCCTTCGTCGCGGCTTCGCGAGCCAGTTCGATCGACCGCTGATGGTAGTCGAATCCCACGAACCTGGACTTCGGATATGCCTGAGCCATCAGAACGGTCGAAGTGCCTAGGCCGCACCCTACGTCTGCCACCGTTGCTCCGGCTTTGAGTTTTGCTTCGNNGCGGTAATCTTCGGAACATCCTTGACGCAGGCCTCGATGACTTCGAAAAAGCCGGGAAGAAACACCGGACTGCTCTCGTCGGCCATGGCGAAGGCCTGCTCGGGCGGCAAGGTGTATCGCCCCGCCACCGCGTCGTAGGTGACGAATCCGCCAGCCGCCTGGGCGGCTAGCCATTCGCGGACATACCTTTCGTGAGTCCCCGTCTTCGCCGCCAGTTCGGCCGGAGTCATCGGGCCAGCTCCAGCCATCCCTTTGTAGAGGCCGAGCTTGTCCCCGACCAAGATAAGCGCCACATTCATGGCGGCTCCCATTTCCCCCACCGCCTTCATCACGAACTCGTGCAATTTGGCTTCATTCATTGGTTCGGGCATGGTCGGACACATCGAAATCCTCCAAGGGCAGAAACCTGCGATTTCTGAAGTCGAACTGATTTAGACGCCGAAGTTAGACCGTCCGTCCTCTCCTGTCAAGTTGAAGTCATGTCCTGAACTCATGTCCTGAACTCACGTCGATGAGCTCGGCGAATAACTATTAGCGACAGTCCAATCGGGAGGTCTGCGCCCGGCGGTCCCCTGACTCGATCCGAGCGCTTCCCATTGCCGTCGAGGATGTCGGCCGGTTCGTCGCCCGCTCGCACCCGCCGAATAAATGCTTGGTCGTTGAAGGTGCGAAATCGTGTTTGCAACATTCCTTACCGGTAGCCCGTGATAGGCGGCCAGCTTTCTACGAGCTGCGCACGCATCCAGTCCGTACGGAGTAGTTCACTTGGCGGAGAGAAAGCGGAGGATCTCGCGCATCACGCGGTCTCCTTGATTGGTTTGGAACAGATACTGAGCGTGCGCAGAGCCATCCAGAATGATCAGCTGTTTTGGTCCGGGAGCTTTCTCGAATTGCTCGCGAATCCTGGGGAGACGTGGTCCATCTGCGCTGGTATCGTCGCGGGCCACGATGAACAGCGTGGATGACTTCAGTTTGTCCGCCGGGCCGTTCGGCGCCGCGCCGAGCAATACCACGCGGTCGATCTCACCCGGGAGCGAAGCGATCGATGCATCGCCGGCTGCCCCTCCCCCCATGCTGGCCCCGACTACCGACACGCTCTTAGCGCCCGTCTTTCGCAAATAGCGGACAGCGGCCAGAACATCCAAGTGAAGCGGCGCACTCATAGGGTCGAACTGGCCCGGACCTCGCGATTTACCATAGCCACGGAAGTCGAGCGCCAACACTCGAAATTCTGCCGCCGCGAGCGTTCGGGCCTGTTTCTCCCAGCTCTCCTTGTCGAAACGACCACCGTGGGCGAGCACGACACCTCTGTCGCCTTTTCCGTAAACATCAGCGTAAACTACGCCTCCGTCCTCGGTAGGAAAGGACACGGTCTTTTGTGCTGCGGCGTTCCCCGAGAGCAACAACGCCAGAACGACTGGAATAAGCGTACGCACGCTGCCAATGTAGCACTGCCCTGGCGCTGCTCGCATGGTTGACGCAGTCAGGCTGATGAGGCGGAGTTCGTGCACGATCGAGGCCCGATGGGGGTGGCGGGCTTGGTCTCGCGGTCCAGAAAACCGCGTTCGGCCTAAGGAAAGCGAAGCGGCGGACATGGGCCCGTGCGAAGATAGAGTTTCGAACGCCACAGACACGCGGAGCACATGGACGCCTCAACGTTTCGCAGAGTATTCAAAGCTTTTCGATATCGAGATTTCCGCCTGATGTGGTTCGGTGCCTGTACGTCTAGCATTGGCACCTGGATGCAGATCGTGGCGCAGGGCTGGCTCATCTATCGCCTTAGCCATTCCGCCTTCTTACTCGCACTGGACCAGTTTCTCGGAGGCATTCCCATCTTCCTTTTCTCGCTGATCGGTGGAGTGGTGGCCGATCGTATCGAGCGCAGAAAGATTCTGCTCGTCTCTCAGTACATGCAGATGGGGAGCGCGACGGTGTTAACGATCCTGGTGGCGGCCGGAGTGGTACACGTGTGGCATATCCTCTGCCTCTCGGTGGTCTCCGGCTTGGCCCAGGCATTTGGCGGGCCGGCGTACCAGGCGCTGATTCCTACTCTCGTCGAACGAGAGGACATGCCGAACGCCATCGCGCTGAATTCGATCCAGTTCAACATGGCGGTGACGATTGGACCTGCGCTCGCCGGCCAGGCTTTGGCGAAGTTGGGTGAGAAGTGGTGCTTCGGGCTGAATGCGATTTCCTTCCTGGCGCCGATCATTTCACTCTCCATGATCTCGACTCGATTCCTGCCGGAGAGAACCACCGAGTCGATGTTCAGCAGCCTGAAGCAGGGCATCAAGTTCGTTCGCAGGCAGACCTCGATGGAGGCCCTTATCGTGCTTGCGTTCTGCATGACCGCATTGAGCATGCCCATGCGAACCTATATCCCAGTGTTCGTCAAAGACATCTTTCATCGCGGTCCGGAAACCTACGGCAACCTCCTTTCACTCATGGGACTCGGTTCGATCTGTGGCTCCCTGATTGTGGCAGAGAGGGGCAACCTACGTAACAAGGGCCGGTTTGCCCTCTTCATGCTCATCTGCTTGGGAGCCGGGATTGCAGGTTTCGCCCTTTCGAAGTCGTTGCCACTGAGCTACGCCATGCTGGTGCTCGTGGGCGCTTCCCTGATGGCTGTATTTGCCACCGTGACCTCGCTGGTCCAGTTGATCACCACCAACGAAATGCGCGGCCGTGTAATGAGCGTATACAACTGTGCATTTCGCGGCGGCATGCCCATGGGGAACCTGTTGACGGGATGGTTCGTTCCGATCTTTACCGCGCCGGTGGTGTTGGGAGTGAACGGACTGCTACTGGTTCTTGTGGCTTTGTACTTTCTGCTGGTGCAGCGGCGAGTGGCCACGCTTTGACCGGCTGGCACGGTACCTCGCCTCCTCGCGACCGATCACAACCGAGCGCTATCTGGGCTGGGAGCGGAAACTCAGCCAGCTGATGGCGTGGTGCATGGCATGCTGGGACGCACCTGGGGGGCGAAAGTCTGCTACCATGACGGTTCGGTGAAGTCGCCATGCTCCAATACGTGATCGAGCGTGAAATCCCGGGCGCGGGGAACCTATCGGATGCGGAACTGCAGGAAGCTGCCAGACGGTCGGTAGGCGTGCTGAAGGAGATGGGCCCGGAAATCAGGTGGCTCCACAGCTACGTAACCGGCGACAAAGTCTATTGCGTGTACCTAGCGCCAGACGAGGAAACCATCCGCGAACACGCACGCCGTACAGGTCTTCCGGCCAATCGCATCTCGGCAGTGCGGCGCCTGCTCGATCCCAGCGTCGCGGGTTGACTTAAGCAGAGTTTCGGCTCTGTAGTCGGGGCTCCGCTTCGCAGTGCAGCGCCTCCTGAATGGCTTGTTCGACGGGCATGGCCCAGCCTTCCATCCACGCCGTCAGACCTCGAGCATTGCCGAGCGTTCGGCGCGCAAATTCTAAGGCCTTTTCGAGCCTGGTTTGCTCGGCAGGCGAGAGCGGCGCGCCCAATCGTTGACGAAATGCGGCGGCGGCTCCGGCCACGCGGAGCGATTGCTCGGGGTTCGATTGCGCCGCGGCACTTGCGGCGAGATATTCGAGTACCCTCGCGATGCCGCGCTTGTGACCGAGTTCTTGGAACATCTTGATACTTTCACCGTAGAGACGAAGCGCCGTTGCGTTGTCACCTTGATCGCAGCTTAGACTGGCTAAGTCGGAGAGGACGCTCGCAATTCCCCAGTCGTCCGGCAGTTGGCGAAACGCCGCCAGACTCTGTTCGCACAATGAGCGCGCGGCAGCAAAGTCCGCTTTTTCCCGGGCGACGTCCCCCAGGTAGTTGAGCGTCCAGGCGACGCCGGCGCCATCTCCGACCTCACGGAAGATCGTGAGGCACTCGTCGTAAAGGGATGTTGCGCGCGCATATTCGCCCTGCGATTTCATCATGCCCGCGAGATTGCTGAGGGCACGGGCGGCGCCATCCGAATCACCGAGGTCCTTCCATATCGCGACACATCGCTCTAAGAGTGAAGATGCGACGGCCAGTTCGCCACGCTCGCGAGCGTTGACGGCCAACGCGTTCAGTGCGACGGCAACGCCGCGGTTATCGTTTAACTCGACCCGGGTTTCGAGACTTTCTTCGTGCAGTTTCTGCGCCGAGTCGTAATCGCCCTGCTCGCCCGCCAGGACTGCGCCAGCAAACAGCAGGTGCGCACGCATCTTCGAACGCGCCCTGGCTCCTTCGAGCGCGAGCAGCCTGGCGATGGCGTTCCGACCCTCGCTAAGATGGTCCCGCGCTTCCCAGAAACGGAATAGGGCAGCGCCGAGGCGAAGGCCCCAAGCGGCATCCTCGGTTTTGATCAGATAGTCGAGCGCCATGCGGAAGTTGTCGTGCTCGACCTCAAAACGGTCGAGCCATTCGGGGTGAGCGACCGCGTCCTCGGCGCCTTCTTCGGCAAGCACAAGGTAATAAGCGGCGTGGGCTCGGCGCGTCACAGATTCATCGGCACTCTCGGCCAGGCGTTCGAGAGCGTATTCCCGTATGGTGGAGAGCACAAAGAAGCGGGTTTCTGCCTTCAGCGGCTCGATATGCTGCGCCAAGCTTTTGTCCACCATGGAGGTCATGCCGTCGAGTGCGTCGAGGCCCAGATCGCCCTTGGTGTCGCACACGGCTTCCACTCCTTCGAGCGTGCAACCGCCGCTAAACACGGAAAGTCTCCGGAACAGCGTTTGTTCGGCGGTATTGAGAAGGCCGTAACTCCAGTCCACGGTGCCACGAAGAGTCTGTTGCCGGGTCGGCAGATCGCGGGCACCGCCGGTCAGTAGGTTCAGACGGCTTTCGAGTCGTGCCAGCATGGCGGAGGGCGAAAGCAACTTGATGCGCGCCGCCGCGAGTTCGATGGCCAGCGGCAGGCCGTCCAGACGAGCGCAGATGGCGGTCACGGCTTGTGCATTTTCCTTCGTCAGTGCGAATTCGTGCTTCATTGCCTGCGCGCGTTCCACAAAGAGCGCGATGGCCGGAAGGCGAGACAGCACTTCCAGGGGTGGAATGGATTTAGGGTCGGGCAGCGCCAGCGGGGGCACGGGAAATTCATGTTCGCCATAGACGTGAAGCGGGGCCTGGCTGGTGACAACCACCTTAAGTTTCGGGCCGGCGGTGAGCAGTTGTGCCACAAGCGGTGCGGCGGAGACGAGGTGCTCGAAGTTGTCGAGCAACAGAAGCATCGGCTGGTCCAGCCCGCTCAAGTACTCTTTCAAGCTCTCCTGCGGCGAATGATTACCGGTTTCGCGCACTCCCGCCGCCTGGGCGATGGTGGCAGCGATCAAACCAGGTTCGCCGACCGCCGACAGGGCGACGAAGCAGACGCCCCCGGGAAACTGTTCGGCGATTCGGCTCGCAACCTGCAAGGCGAGTCGCGTCTTCCCGATGCCCCCCGGACCGGTAATGGTCACGAGCCGCACGTCCGCCCGCCGCAAGAGCTCTCCCAGGGTGGCCGCTTCGGGTTCGCGCCCAATGAATGCGGTGCGCTGCACCGGAAGGTTGTTGGGGCGAGGCTCCGAATGGCGGGCCGGTACATCGGCGAGGCGGTCGCGCACCGAGGCGAGGTCGCGAGCCAAGTCCCGGGTGGAGGCGTAGCGCTCCTTCGGGTCCTTGGCCAGGCAGCGCTCCACGATCCAGACGAACGGAGCGGGCGCGGGAAGCATTCTGGCGCCGAGACGCTCCGGCTCATCGCGAAGGATGGCGGCCATGCTCTCCGCATAGGTGTTTTTCTGGAACGCCGGAACGCCGGTAACCATTTCGTAGAGCACCGACCCCAAGGAAAACTGGTCGGAACGAAAATCGATGTCGCCGCCGGTGGCCTGTTCCGGCGACATGTACCCGATGGTGCCCATCACCACTCCCTGCTCGGTGATGTCGGTCGAAGCATTCGAACCCCGGGCATCGTTGACCCGAAGTAGTTTCGCCAGACCGAAGTCCAGAATCTTGGACGTACCGTCGCCCGTCACCATCAGGTTTTCGGGCTTCAAATCACGGTGAACCAGGCCAATTTCGTGCGCTTTGGCGAGAGCATCGGCAATCTGTGCCGCAATGGCGACAGCCCTGCGAAAAGGAATCGGGCCAGAGGCCAGCAGACCACGCACCGTTTCCCCATCCACCAGTTCCATGGCAATGTAGCGCGTGCCGTTCACGAGCCCGAGTTCATAGATGGTGACGATGTTGGGGTGATTGAGGGCGCCCGCGGAACGGGCTTCCTGCTCAAAGCGCGACAAGGCTTCCGGCCGAGAATAGGACTCCGGCGAAATGATTTTGATTGCGACCTGACGGTTGAGGCGAGTGTCCTTTGCGCGATAAACTTCGCCCATGCCACCGCTGCCCAGCCGCTGAAGAATCTCGTAACTCCCAAAACGCATACCCGGAGACACGTTGGGTGGCACCCAATCTGATGTGGGAGTTGAGTTCATGGACTTCGCTGGCGCAGCTCTCGACGTGTCAACGCGGACTGTTGGCCGCTGCGCAATTACAGTTGAATTCTTAAGCCCCCTGCCACGACGACCTCGTGGCAGTACTGCTGATGCGTTCATAATACCCCAGATTTCGGAGGCGATTCGCAGATATTCGGTCGCTGCGGCTGAGCTAGGAGGTGCCACCGCGGCGGAGCGACTGTCGGAAAGGGAGGTTTCAAAGGAACGTCTGGCCCGCGTAGTCTGTACTGGCCGATAATTTCATCGGGGCTCGTGATGGAGCGAGAATCAAGACGCCCTGCGGCTCTGTCCGGTATTGGACGACGAGGTTCAAGAATGGACATAAAGAGGTCTAGCTCTGCAACGAAAGAGTTCTTTCCACATTGGAAACCATAGGCTTAGCGTGGGTCGAACAGTGGCTGGAAGGTTGCGCTTAAGCTCTGCGCGCTCTCTGTTCTATTTCAGGAGGCTTCCATGCACGCCTTACTTCAGGACCTGCATTACGCGTTGCGCCAGCTCCGCAAGGCACCCGGGTTTGCTCTGACGGCGGTTCTCACGCTGGCAGTCGGAATTGGCGGGGTTACGGCGGTTTTTTCGGTGGTGGAAGCCGTGATGTTGCGACCGCTGCCGTTCAAAGATTCTGGAAGACTGGTAAGTCTGCATGAGAGCTTCGAGCACGATTCGCACGACCTGCGTATGTCCGCACCTGATGTGCTGATATTCCAGCGCGAAAGCAAGGCTTTCTCCGGGGTGGGAGGCTTCATTGGATCGGCTTATGAACTGACCGGCGCGGGTGCCCCCTTCAACGCCCGAGCGGAACGAGTCAGCTCTTCCCTGTTTCCCATTCTAGGGATCGAGCCCTTGTTGGGGCGCATATTTACCCAGCAGGAGGATGACAACGCTGCACCCGTGACGGTGATCAGTTACGGGCTGTGGCAGGAGCGCTTTCATTCCGACCGGAACGTGCTCGGAACTACGATTGACCTTGACCGAAGGCCGTACACCATCATTGGAGTCATGCCGCGCAGTTTTGAATTTCCCTTGGACGCAGGACGGTTGAGTCATCGTGACTTGTGGGTGCCGATGAGTTTCACACCCGTAGAAAAGAAGAGCGAAGGCCTTAATTTTGACTATAGCGCCGTAGCCCGTTTGAAAGCTGGCATCAGCATGCGGCAGGCCCAGCAGGATGTGGATCGCATCGTCTGGGGAATTCAGGCCCAATATCCGGCTGGGAGTGGCTTGAAGCTTCGCGGCTACTTTCTTACCCTGCGAGAGGAAGTGATCCGCAATGCGCGGCCTCTCCTGCGCATCCTGCTCGGCGCGGTTGCACTGATCCTGCTGATCGCGTGCGTAAATCTGGCAACCCTGCTCTTAGTGAGAGCTGCCGGGCGCAGACGCGAATTTGGAGTCCGCCTGGCGTTGGGCGCCGCCCGTCGAACGATGTTGCGGCAATCGCTGACCGAGAGCCTGGCGTTGAGTTGTATCGGGGGCGCCACGGGAGCGGCTCTAGCGGTTGTTCTGGTGCATGCGGCAGCCGCCAAACTTCCGGACTCGTTACCGAGACTGTCTGAGATCGCCGTGAGTTGGCCGCTGTTGGTGGTGGCGACGATTCTTACGGGCGTAAGCGGTTTGATTTGCGCACTCGCGCCAGCCATTGAAAGTATGCGTGGAGACGTTTTGGACGCTCTTAAAGACGGCGGCCGAGGCGCTGGTCAGGGCCCGCGGCAATCTCGCCTGCGGAGCGGCATGGTCATCGTGGAGGTAGGGTTGGCGATGATCCTGCTTGTGTCCTCCGGTCTTCTGTTGCGGAGCTTTGCGAAGATGCTCGAGGTTGATCCCGGGTTTGAACCCTCCCATGTGTTGACGGCTTCTCTCTCCCTGCCGGCGCACGACTATCCCGCCCAGGCGAACGTGGGGGCGTTCTTCGCGAACCTCGAACAGAAGCTCGAAGCTGAACCGGGTGTGAAATCGGTTGGATTTGCCTCCAACATTCCTATCGTCGGCCAAAGGTCGGGGCGCTTGATTGCACCGGAAGGTTATGTCAAATCATCCGGCGAAGGCTGGATCATCGCTTCGAACTACCTGACACAGGGCAACTACTTCGAAGCCATTGGTATTGCCCTGGTTCGTGGCCGCTACTTCACTGCCTCAGATGCCCGGCCGGGCGCGCCCCTGGTGACCATCGTCAGCCAGTCGTTGGCCAGCCGCTATTTTTGGGGCAAGGACCCGATAGGCATNNATGCGGATCAAGATCGGCCCGGACTTTGCTTCCTCCATGCCTGCCATGACGGTGGTTGGAGTCGTGGGCGACATCAAACAAGGGGCTCGCGACGAAGCAACCGTGCCCCAGATGTATGAGCCCCTGTCGCAAGCCGTGGCCGACCTCGGCCCCTTCGGAGCAATGATCGGCGTAGCGGGTGATATGAACATCGTCATCCGCACAGTTGGCGATCCGGTGGCACTCGAAACCGCCCTGAACCAAAGCGTACATCAGCTTGATCCCCTGCTGGCGGTTGCCAACCTCATAACGATGGACGAAATAGTGGCGGCGACAGAGTCTTCGCGGCGTTTCAATACCATGCTTCTGACCAGCTTCGCGGGAATCGCGCTCTTGCTCTCCCTGCTCGGAATTTATGGGGTCATGGCATACTCGGTGGCGGAGCGGACGCGTGAGATCGCGATCCGAATGGCACTCGGCGCAACCCGAGACAACGTCCTGTTGCGAACCCTCCGAGACGCGTTCTCGCTGACAGCAATCGGCGCAGCCATAGGATTGGCCGCCTCGCTCGGATTGACCCGGTTGCTTTTCAGTCTGCTCTACGACGTGAAGCCGCTCGATGGTCCCGTGATGGGGAGTGCGATCATCTTGCTCTTCCTCTCGGCACTGCTCGCGGCCTGGCTTCCGGCGCGCTGCGCAGCCTCGGTTGAACCGATGCAGGCCCTGAGAACTGAATAGACATCTGCCTGCCCAGACGGCCACACGGCTCGCAATCTCGCTCGGTCCACTTTGGGCTCATCGACCCCAATACCCTTGCATCAATTCCGACATCCACTCGGGTTGAAAAACAGCCCCACGCGGCCCGAACTCAACGACCCATGGTTTGATATCGAGCACAGGAGACCCATCAATTGCGTCCAGGCCCTCAAGGTAAAGATCTAAGCCATCGATCTTGCGGATTCTGCAAATCGTGGTGCCGATTCGATTGGGCCTGTTCTTCCCTCTTTGTGCGAAGATTCCGACTCTCGGCCAGTCCGGGTTATTCCGAGGGTGGCGGGCGGTTGTTTCGATCTTGGCGGGATCTACTTGGTCCAAACAGAAGACAATCTCGACGTGCGAGAAAGCTGCCAGTCCGGCGAATGCGTCAGCGGAAAACTGCGCCTGGTCAAGTTCGACATGAATGTTTTCCGTATCCCAATTGTTATCTTCCATCTTGGTTCGGGTTGAGCGTACGAACCCGATCGGAGCTAGTGTAAGCATAAGAGGTTCTTAACATAATGCCCGCCCCAGGTCACTACTCAGCTGACGGAATCCGGGGACTGGCTGGCGCCAAATGCTTCGGGCAGGCCCGAGTAATCGATGGTAGACGCTTCTACGAGACCGGAACTGGCGCGGTCATTGCGGGGGTGCGACAATGTCTGGCGACATGGACGACTTCCCTAAATTCATGAAAGATCCCGCTAACCGGATTGCCCGATCCAATCAGGCCACTCCAGGGGTTGAGGGCTACGTGTTCGATGCGGTAAATGGAAGCCAAATGGCGTTCTGGACCTGCGCTGAAACCGCGTGCTCGGCAGAACATGTCCACGATTACGACGAATATATGGTAGTTGTGCAGGGTTGCTACACCTTGATCATCAACGGCGAACGGATTCCAGTCGAAGCCGGGGAAGAATACTTCATCGCGCGCGGCGTACCGCACAGTGGTGAAGTTGTGGCCGGTACTAGAACCATCCATGCATTTGGGGGCC
>PKYX01000102.1:0-619 GCA_003132825.1 Acidobacteriaceae bacterium | reverse complement strand
TTGCCGCTTCCGCCGCCAATACTTGCGCGTACGCCGGCACGGTCAGGAAATCCATGAATTTCTCAGCCTGAATCAGCTCGCGCATTAAGTCTGCCGCGCGCTCGTAATATCGGTAGCGCGCCATATCCACGGTAGCTTTGACCCGCGCCAGCTCGTCTCTGATCATCGTCTCCACCAGCCCCGCGGTCACCGCGCGGCCGTCCTCGAGCTTGGCGTGATGATGGACCCACTGCCAAAGTTGCGCCCGGCTGATCTCCGCAGTCGCTGCATCCTCCATTAGGTTGAACAGAGGCACGCACCCGATTCCACGCAACCACGCCTCCACATAGCCCAGACCGACCGCCACATTCTGTCGTAGTCCAGCCTCGGTGATGGTGCCCCCCGGCACTCGCAATAGGTCTTCCGCGGTTGCAGAGTAGTCCGGCAGTTGCTTGTCAATCTGGTTCGGCTGCGGCATGAGCCGATCGAATACCTCCTGCGCGACTGGTACTAGCCCGGGGTGAGCCACCCAAGTTCCGTCATGCCCGTCGCTGGCTTCGCGCTCCTTGTCCGCCCGCACCTGGGCCAAGGCCTTTTCATTGGCCACGGGGTCGGTCTTGATTGGAATAAATGCGCTCAT
>PKYX01000152.1:655-5236 GCA_003132825.1 Acidobacteriaceae bacterium | reverse complement strand
GCTCCTGATCGCCTGCGCCAACCTGGCGAATTTCATGCTCGCCAAGGCTGCCTCGCGCGAGCGCGAGATCTCGACGCGGTTGGCTCTCGGAGCCAGCCGTTCGCGCATCCTTCGTCAGACCTTCACCGAGACTCTGCTGCTTTCCTCGCTCGGCGGGATATTGGGACTGCTGCTGGCGTTTTGGGGAACGCGTCTGCTCATTGACTTCGTGGTGGCTGGAGCAAAACATACGGCTCTCGACGCCGCGCCGGACCAGCGCGTTTTGGCCTTCACTTTCGGGGTTTCGCTGCTTACGGGAATTCTGTTCGGGGTCGCGCCCGCCCTCAGAGCGTCGCGGCTGAGCGTCGCTCCGGCACTCAATGCGACGGCGCGCACCGCGGCAGGGGCGGGCGGGCGGTCGAGCCGGTTGCTGCCCAAAATCCTGGTCACCGCGCAAGTGATGCTGTCACTGGTGCTGCTGGCCGGCGCAGGGCTATTTTTGCGGACGCTGAAGAATTTGCAGAATCAGGATTTCGGCTTCAACCGACGCAACGTTTTGCTGGTGCAGTTCAATGCCAAGTTCGCGGGATACAAGTCGCAACAGCTCGATGGCCTCTACGAACGAATTCTGGATCGCCTCAACGCCCTGCCGGGCATACGGTCAGCCGCTCTGGCCGGGAGTCCGCCGATCAGCACGGGGAGCTGGGATTCTCCCATTTTTGTTCAGGGATACACGCCGGCACCAGACGAAGACATCTCCACTCTGATCAACCGCGTGTCGCCGCGGTATTTCGAGACTCTCGGCATACCTGTGCTCCTCGGGCGGCCGATCGAGTCGCAGGATATTGCAACCTCGACCAAGACGGTGGTGGTGAACCAGACGATGGCCGACCATTTCTTTCCGCATGGCGGCGCCCTCGGACACCAGTTCTCGATCGCCGACCCGGAAGTTCCCGGCTCCTGGCAGATTGTCGGCGTGGTTCGAGACACCAAGTACAACAGCCCGCGCGAGAAAGCGCAGCGCATGATCTATCTTCCGCTGGCGCAGCTGACGGGTGACGATAAATTCGCCTATCGTCTGCAACTGCAAACCATCGGCGACCCGGCCAGCGTGACCGGCGAAGTCCGGGCGGCGCTTGCCGAGATCGATCCCAATCTGCCGATCCTCGATGTGAAGACCATCAGCGAGCAGGTGGACGGGTTCATGGACGACGAGAGACTGATCTCCGAGCTGTCCAGTTTCTTTTCTCTGCTGGCTCTGGCGCTGGCTTCGATCGGCCTGTTTGGGGTGATGACCTATAACGTCGTACGCCGGACCAACGAAATCGGTATCCGGATCGCGCTCGGTGCGCAAGCCAACCGCGTGCTCTGGATGGTGCTGAACGAATCCATGTGGCTGCTGGGAATTGGGGTTGTTCTGGGCGTTCCGGCGACGCTCGCCGCCACTCGCCTGGTGCAGGCGCAACTGTTCGGCCTAAGCCCGTCGGATCCGGTGACGCTTGCCGCCGCCGTCATGATCATTGCGATGGTGACCCTGGCAGCCGCCTACCTGCCGGCGCGGCGAGCGACGGGAGTCGATCCGATCGTGGCGTTGCGGTATGAGTGAGAAACCTCGGAAGCACAGAAATGTTTGCGGAAGCTAGGAGACGGTCATGAATGTCTGGCGTGATATACGCTTCGGATTCCGCTTATGGCGGAAGAGCTATGGATTCGCGGCCGTGGCGGCGCTCACGCTGGCCTTGGGCATCGGCGCAACCACAGCCATCTTCAGCGTCGTCTATGCCACGCTGTTCGAGTCCTTGCCCTACCACGATCCCGAGCAGCTGGTCGTCGTGTGGTCGAAGATCCAGGGCGGACGCAATTCGGTTTCGGCCGGCGACTTCGAGGACTGGCAGCGGGAGAATACGACGTTTCAAGCTCTGGCAACCTCAAGCGGCGAGCATTTCAATTTGGCGATGCCCGGCTCCCCGCCCGAAGTGGTCGAAGGCGGTCGATCGAGTCCCGGATATTACGACCAGGTGATTGGCGAAAGACCCTGGATGGGCCGCTATTTTCTGCCCGAAGAGGCGCAAGCCGGGAAGGAGCACGTGGTCATCCTTACCCATCGGATTTGGCAACACCTGGGCTCGAACCCCAATATTCTGGGCACGCAACTGCGCTTAGACGGTGAGCCGTACACCGTGGTCGGTGTGCGCCCTCCCGGCCCTCCGGACCGGATGGCGGGGGATATTTTTGCACCCCTGGTGTTCAAGCCGGAGCAGCTGAACCATGACTTTCACTGGTTGATTGTTCTCGGTCGTTTGAAGCCTGGGGTGTCGGTTGCCAAAGCGCAAGCTGACATGAATGTCGTCGCTCATCAGATCGCGCAGGATTATCCCAAGTCGAACAAGGGCTGGGACATTACTGTAGAGGCGCTGCACAACGATTTCTTACCTCCTCAAGTGGTCAAGACCATGTGGCTCCTGATGGCCGCTGTCGGTTTCGTGCTGCTGATCGCCTGTGTGAATGTTGCCAACCTGCTCTTGGCTCGAGGCACGACGCGACAGAAGGAAGTTGCGGTACGGGCCTCTCTCGGTGCATCGCGTCGCCAGGTATTTGCCCAGTTTCTGAGCGAGAGCCTGGCGCTGGCCGTGATCGGCGGCGTGCTGGGTACTGGCTTGGGCGTGGTGATGATCAAAGTTTTTATGGCGGCTTTGCCGCAATACACCTTACCGTCCGAGGCGGATGTCCGGTTGAGCGTGCCCGTTCTGCTGTTCACGACGGCCGTGACCATGTTTGCCGGCGTGCTGTTCGGATGCGCTCCCGCTTGGCAGGCGTCGCGGCTTGAACTGAATGAGACCTTAAAAGAAGGAAGCCGCGCGCTATCGGGTTCGGGCCGGCATAAGTTGCGCCGGACACTCGTGGTCCTCGAGTTCTCGCTGGCCCTCACCCTGCTGGCCGGCGCCGGCCTGGCCATCCATAGCTTCTGGAATCTGGCGAGGGTGGATCCCGGGTTCCGCGTGGACCACCTCATTACTTTCTATCTTCCCGTCCCGGCCAAAAAGTTCGCCGAGCCCCAGCAGAACGTCCAGTTCTACCAGCAGCTGCTAGAGAAAGTGAAATCGCTTCCCGGGATCACACAGGCCGAAGCCGGGGAGGGAATGCCTCTGCAAGGGACCAATTTTGGCATGCCTTTCTACATCGCCGGCAAGCCGGTGAGCGATCCTTCGGCTCGGCCCGGGGCCGGTTTTTCGATGGTCACTCCGGGATATGTCCAGACTTTCGGGATGCAAATGGCCAAAGGGCGAAGTTTCACCGAGCAGGACATGGCTGGCAGTCTTCCCGTCGCCATGGTGAATGAGACCTTTGCCGATCGTTATTTGAAAGGCGTAGACCCGTTGACGCAGCGGGTGGTGGTCGAACAATTGATTCCCGGCGTGACCAAGCTCGGGCCGCCGATTGAATGGCAGATCGTCGGCGTTTATCGCAACGTGCGGAATGGCGGAATCCGCAGCGACGGTTTTCCGGAGATCGACGTGCCGTTTTCGCAGAGTCCGTGGCCGGACGCGTCAATGGCGGTCCGCACGAGCGGCGATCCGGCGTTGATGATCAAGAGCATCGCGGCTGCGGTCCACTCGATTGACCCCGATCTCGCCCTGGCCCAGGTAAAGACGATGGACCAGATCGTCAGCGAATCGCTGATCGGCGATCGGTTCATCTCCGTGTTGTACGGCGCATTCGCCGTCGTCGCTCTATTGCTGGCCGCGATCGGCACCTATGGCGTGATGGCGTTCATGGTGGCACAGCGGACCCACGAGATTGGGCTGCGGATTGCCTTGGGAGCCACCCGGGAGCAAGTGCTGGCGCTGGTGTTGAAAGAAGGGGTTGTCTTGGCCCTCATTGGTCTGGCTCTGGGCTTGGTGGGCGCCTGTCTGGTTGGGCACGCCATGAAAAGCACATTGTATGGTGTCGGCACGGTGGACTTTGCAGCCTTCAGTGTGGTCTCGATCACTCTATTAGCGTCTGCGTTGCTTGCCTGTTATTTCCCGGCGCAGCGCGCAACCAAGGTCGATCCCATGGTGGCGNNGGTGGCGCTGCGGTACGAATAGTGAGAAATGTTTCAAGAATCGAGAATCGGATGATCGAACTAAAAAACCTAGAACGCAGTTACAAAATCGCTGCCGGACAGACTTGGGTCCTGCGCCGCATCAATCTCAAAATTCAGGAAGGGGAGTTCATCACCATCATGGGCCCCTCCGGAGCGGGAAAGTCTTCTTTGTTGAACGCTCTGGCTTTGCTCGATGACGGTTGGCAGGGGGAATACTGGTTTCGCGAAGAAGCCGTTCACCAGATGAAGCGCAAGCAGCGCGGCGAACTTGCCAAGCGAAACATTGGCATGGTCTTCCAGAGCTATCACCTGCTGGACGACCTAACAGTCCAGGAGAACATCGACCTCCCGCTGTCCTACAAGGACATTCCGCGGCAGCAGCGCCAGGGCATGGTGGCGGATACTCTCGACCGTTTCCAGATCGTCGCCAAAAAGGATCTGTTTCCCAACCAGCTCTCCGGAGGACAGCAGCAACTCGTGGGAATCGCGCGGGCCGTGATCCACAAGCCGTTGCT
>PKYX01000152.1:0-583 GCA_003132825.1 Acidobacteriaceae bacterium | reverse complement strand
CCTACGGCGAGGCGGCTACGCGATGAGGCCCACGGGTCGCGCCGGTTTCGGGATTCGATTGCTACCTGTTCTTTTTATGCTCAGCGCCTTTCTGTTTGCCCTCGCGGTCGCCTTCGGCCAAACCGCGCAGCCCTTTCGTTTGGAAATGCCGAAGTCACGGAATCCTGTGAGGGCCTATTCGCCGGACACGGTTCCCGAGCCGCAGCTGGCCAATTCGCCACGTCTCGACCAGCTGATCCGTGACGGAAAGCTCTACCTGTCGCTGAAAGATGCCATCGAGCTCGCGCTCGAGAACAATCTAGATCTGGCGATTGCCCGCTACAACGTCCCCATTGCGAATACCGATGTTTTGCGCACCCAGGCGGGCGGATATTTCCGGGGCGTGAATACAGGAGTTGTGCAGGGCACCCCCGGGGGCGGCGTGGGAGGCCTGGGCTCGGGAGCTCCGGGAGCCGGCGCGGGCGGCACGACCGGAGGCGCGGGCGGAGCGGGTTCGGGCGCCTCGGGCCTGGTGCAATCCACCCTCGGCACCGGCACCACGGCTTCCTCCTATGATCCCTTGATCAATGCCAACGGCGGCGCG
>PKYX01000263.1 GCA_003132825.1 Acidobacteriaceae bacterium | reverse complement strand
CAGGGGAAGGTCCGCTATATCGGACTCTCCAACTTGATGTCATGGCAGGCGGCCACCGCTGTCATGCTGCAGGAGCGCCTGGGGTTGGAGAAATACGTAACCGCGCAGATGTATTACAGCCTCGTCGGCCGCGGTCTCGAATACGAGTTCCAGTCGTTTGCCGAGTATCACAACATCGGCATCCTCGTCTGGAGCCCGCTTGCCGGCGGTTTCCTCTCAGGCAAGTACAGCCGCGCCAATCCTGCTCCTGCCGGCTCACGATTCGCGGAGGCAGGTGCATTCGTGCCATTCGAAAAGGAGATGGGCTACCGCGTTGTGGACGCGCTGAAGGAGGTAGCCGCAAGGCATGATGCGAGCCCGGCCCGTGCGGCGCTATCGTGGGTGCTGGGACGGCCGGCCGTCAGCAGTGTAATCATCGCTGCCCGCAAGCCCGAGCAACTGGAGGACAACCTTGGCGCCGTAGACCTTCGGCTCTCGGACGACGACGTCCGGCTCCTTGACACGGCCTCAGATCCAGGCGTTCCGTATCCGAAGTGGATGGTCCTTCAACTCGACACCGCGGAAGACCCGCGTTCGAAAACCCTGCACCCCGAGCGCTACGCGAATGGCGGAGCTTGGCAGGATCTCCGGCGAACCCAGTGGTCGGGCTGAAAATGCTAACCCTGATCATTATCGATGTTGTCATTGGTAGACCACTCCAGAAGCTTGAGGAAAAATCTGTTCCGCATGGCCGGAGATGGGTGGATTCCCGCCGGCTGATTCGGCCCAAGCCGAACTTGTGCGGAGGTCAAGCTAGGCCGTCAGCCATTGAGCTATACGCACATCTGGTACACGCTCGAATGGGCCGCGAAGCAAGCGGACATCGGTCACGTCAGTTCACACACGTTCCGGCATACGCATCGCACTGGGTTGGATTCCGTTGGTACTCCGGTAGGAGTCCCGCAGAAGCTTATGCGGCACGCTTCGATCACAACCACGATGAACATTTGTGGCGACGCAACTACGGCGGACATGCCCATGAAAAAGTGGTGGGTTTGGCATTGCCACGGGCCTAACGGCAGGGAAAACGGCAGGTAGTTTCGGCAAGTGATTGAAATGTTGGGGTGGGAGATGGGAATTGAACCCACAACGACCGGAGCCACAGTCCGGTGCTCTGCCAGTTGAGCTACTCCCACCGTGCCTGTTGATTATAGCAATCCAAGCGGAAGGTGTCAGAGATTGAAGCTGGAGCCGCGCCTGCATCGAGCTGCTCGGCTCACCGGATCAACAGCCCGGTCCTACGCGCCATCCCGGGCAGGATTAGCCGCGGCCTACGCCGATGTACTCGAATCCCATGGCGCGTAGCCGCACGGAATCGAGCAGATTTTTCGTGTCGATGATGAGCGGACGCTTGAGCAAGTGCTTGATGCGGTCGAAGTCGAGCCCGCGGAATTCCGGCCAGCCGGTGCCGACCACGAGCGCGTCCATCCCCTCAGCGGCAGCGTATGGCGTCTCGCAGTAGTGCACGGTGCCATTCAGTTCCAGCCGTGCCTCAGGAATGGCAACCGGATCGTAAGCCCGCACCCGCGCCCCTTTTGCCACCAGAGTCTGCACCAGCCGTAGGGAGGAAGAACCAGCGACCGAGTTGGTATGGGGCTTAAAGGCCAGCCCCAGGATTCCAAGGTTCTTGTTGTGCACGGACTTCATGAGGCCAGAAATCTTTGCCACCACGCGCTCCGCCTGGCTCAGGTTCACTTCGCGCGCCGCGCTGAGAATCTTGAGCGGCACACCCTTTGACCGCGCGAGTTCCGCCAGGGCTTCCATGTCGGTCTCGGCGAACAGTCCGCCCATCCCGGCCCCGGGCTGGAGGCAGCGCGGAGCAATTTTCTTGTCGAGGCCGAGAGCCAGAGCTACGCTGACCGCATCCGCTCCCACACGTTCGCAGAGCGTAGCAACTTCATTAATAAAGGAAATTTTCGTGGCCACGAACGCGGTTGCTGCTTCGCGAATCAATTCCGCGGTCTCATGATTGGAAACGATGACCGGAACCCCGCGCATCACCAGCGGATGAAAAATCTGTTTGACCGCCAGCACCGCGTCATTCGAGGTGGTCCCAAGAATGATGCGGTCGGGCCAGTTGAAATCTTCCACTGCGCAGCCGGGAGTGAAGAACACGGGTTGGGAAATGACCGTGGCCGGCACTCCCGCCTCTTTCAGCCGCCGCTCGATTTCCGTTGCGGTACCGACTGGAACCGGGGTGACGATAGAAAGAATGGGTGGCTTCGGCGCTGGACGCGCGACGCGGATGGCAAGCTCCGCCAGCGACTGTGGAGAATCCTCGGCCAGGAAAATGAACTGTGCCTTGCGAGCGAAAGATTCGATGTCGGTCGAGTACACAAGACGGCCGCAACGCACGTTGCGGCGAATGACTTCGGTCAGATTTTTCTCGAAAAAGGGGACGTTGCCCTGCGCCATTTCGACCATGCGTGAGCTATCGGGGTGGCAACAGGTGACTGGAGTTCCGAAGTCGGCCAGGCACGCTGAAATTACCGTACCCAGGTATCCTGCCCCGTAGACCCCGATCTGCATGAGATGTCCTCGCCCTGGCTCCGGCAGCCGCCTGTGGACGCGGCATTGCGAGCTGCTTGCGCAGCACTCCAATCTCTTATGTACTCCCGCCTCAGAGGATTGGCAACGCACGGGAATACATGTACCTCCGGGAACGGAACCGGCGAAACAGAAGAGTCGCAAACTCTGCTCGGATAAGAGTTTAGCGGGGCTGGGCAAGACGGACCGGGGGCATTTGGGCGAGTCCGAGCTTCTAAGACGAAACCAGGCGGCTGCCGAGGGGAACTCCGGACACATCCACCCAAATCGTATCTCGGGCCTCGCGCACGAAGGTCAGCTCCTTCACCAGGATGCATCGGCTGCCATCGAATTCCGCCCAGCGCCTGCGGGCCAACTGATAAGCCTTCTGGGCTTGCTCCTCGGTGCTCATCTTTACGATGGTGAGGTGAGGCAGATACGGCCACTCCTCTGCCGTCGCCAGCGCCTTGTGGGAGGTGAGGTGGTCGTGCAGGTCGCGCACACAATAAGCATGAGCCACGCGGATAAAGACGGTAGGAGTGGCCGGGATGAAGGTCTCAATTTCGCCGAGCGTGACTTCGAAAGGTTCTACGTGACTGCAGATTTCCGCCGTCGCTTCTAGGGCGAGCTCCTCGGTGCTCGGCAAAAAGCGCGGCGGGATCACGGTAAGATGAGCGGGCAGATGCGGCAGATCGGGATGCAGTTCCTGGCGGAGCTGCCTGACAAATTCCGCTATAGGATCGTTCGTATACGCTACCAGGGCATACCGGGGACTCTGCATGGTCGAGAAGAATTATAACCCCGCGAAGGCGTGCCGGGAGCATGACGCGGGTCATGCGCGATCGGTGGCCCGACACTTCGCTATAATCGGAACGGATTACCACGGAGTCGGGGCGTAGCGCAGCCTGGTAGCGCACCTGCCTTGGGCGCAGGGGGTCCGCGGTTCAAATCCGCGCGCCCCGACCAATATCCCTTTTGTCATGAGTTTTGGAAGCTCCAACCGCCGAAAACCAAAAAGGCCGGGGCTCGGGTGGCGACGAGGACTCTGGCAAGCGTCTCAAACATCGTTGCCGTAAACCGGAATCACTGCTTCGTTCACGTCTTTGCCACCGTCGCCGGTTAGCCAAACAATCAAGTCCGCAATGTTGGCCGGCTGCACCCACTTGCTGATGTCGGCGTTCGCCATCTCTCTGCGGTTCGCGGGCGTATCCATCGTGCCAGGCAGAATCACATTGGCGGTGATTCCGACGTCCTTATTTTCCTTGGCCACGGTCCGGATCAGAGAGACCATCGCGGCTTTCGAAGCGCTGTACACACCCACGCCGGCCCCCGGTTCGAGCGCCGCGCGACTTCCAATTGCAACGATCCGCCCGTTCCCGGTCTTCCTCATGAGGGGAATCACGGCCCGCAAAAGATAAAACGTGCTATTAAGGTTGATGTCAACCATTCGCTGAAATGTGGCCTCGTCGGTCTCTGCGATGGACTGCCCGCCTGCGAAACCGCCCACCGTGTGCGCCACGACGTCGAGTCGGCCAAAGCGAGCGACGATACTGTCAACCATGCCTTGTGACCCGGCTCGGGTCGAGAGCTCCGCCGGCAACGCCGTAAACGAAGAGTGACTGAACTCCGACTGGGCAATTTTCCGCGACACACCAATCGTCGTCGCGCCGGCATCGAGTAGAGCCTGCGTTACATACCTTCCCAGGCCGCCATTGGCCCCGGTGACAAGTGCGAC
>PKYX01000183.1 GCA_003132825.1 Acidobacteriaceae bacterium | reverse complement strand
CCGGCGGCCGCGCGCTCAAGTTCTACTCTTCGGTGCGCATTGACATTCGCCGCATCGCGGCAGTCAAGGAAGGCGATGTCGTGGTTGGTTCGCGCACCAAGATCAAGGTGGTCAAGAACAAAGTCGCCGCGCCGTTCCGCGAAGCCGAGTTCGACATCCTCTATGGCGAGGGCATCTCGCGCGAGGGCGACCTGCTCGATTTGGCCGTGAGTCAAAACCTCCTGGAGAAGTCCGGCTCCTGGTTCAGTTATAAGGGGGAGCGCATCGGCCAGGGCCGCGAAAATGCCCGCCAGTTCCTCAAGGACAACAGAGAAACCTTCGCCAAGCTCGAAGTCGAGGTACGCAAAGCCCTCGGACTGACTCCTGCCGGCCCACAACCGGCGGCGCAGGCGCAGGCAGCAGCTGCCCCGGGAACTCCGCAAGGTGCGCGGGTCACGACCATGCCCAGTGCGGCGCCAGAACCGTCCAAGGTCCCGGCGGCGCGGCGCTAGCCTCTTGGCCATGGGCATCCCGAACAATCCTTCATGGCGCCCGTCCCGCGGGGAAGGATTGTCGAGGGAGCGGGCCGCGGCTGTGACGACGAATGGGCGGCGCCAGGCGACAGAACTCAATGTGGCGCCGAGCATGGCCCTCGGTTTGCCATCTCTCTCTCCCGCCGAATAGAATCTTCTTTCGCCCTGCCGCGCCGGGTTTCAGCGAGGAAACTTGAGCAAAGTGATCGCCATTTATCCCGGCTCGTTCGATCCACCTACGAACGGTCACCTGGATTTGATCGAGCGAGGCAGCCATATCTTCGATGAGTTGGTGGTGGCGATCCTGCGGAACGCGGAGAAAAGCCCGCTGTTCAGCGTGGCAGAGCGGCGCCAGATGCTCGAAGACTTGACCGGCCGCTTCGCCAACGTTCGTGTCGACACCTTCGATGGTTTGACGGTGGAGTATGCGACCCGAATGAAGGCGAGGGTGGTGTTGCGCGGGATTCGCGCCATCAGCGACTACGAATACGAATTGCAGATGGCCTTGATGAACCGCAAACTGCAGCCCCGCCTGGAAACGGTGTTCATGATGCCGGCAGAACAGTACTCGTACTTGAGTTCCAGGCTGGTCCGCGAAGTCGCCCAACTGGGCGGTTCCATCCAGGACCTGGTACCGGACACCGTGGAACGAGAGCTTAAGAAAAAGCTGGACCCCGCAATCAGACGACAGTACGCCAGAAAACCGAAGGCAGGAAGACGAGTATGACTCCAGTCACCGAAGCAGCCGCAGTGGTTAAGCTCACCGAACGCATCAACCGAATCCAGCCCTCCGCCACCATGGCGGTGGTCGCGGAAGCCGACAAGCTCCGCCAGCAGGGCGTCGACGTCGTGGACCTCAGCGTGGGTGAGCCGCATTTTTCGACGCCGCAGCATATTAAGGATGCTGCGATCGCGGCGATCAACTCGAATTTCACCAAGTACACGGCGGCCGCCGGGACCTCGGAACTGCGCGACGCGATCGTGAATCGTCACACCGCCGACTTCGACTCGGGCTATCGTCGCGAAGAGGCCGTAGCTTCGGTGGGCGGCAAGCATGTGCTGTTCAATGCCATCCAGGTATTGGTGGACCATGGCGACGAAGTCATCCTGCCGGTTCCGTACTGGGTCTCGTTCAAGGACATCGTGAATTACGCCGGCGGCAAACCCGTGTTCCTCGAGACCGAGGAGACGCAGGGCTTCCGCGTGACTGCGGCGATGATCGAACGGTTGGTCAGTCCGCGCACCAAGCTCATCATCCTGAATTCGCCCTCGAATCCTTCGGGCGCCGTGATGTCGCCTGAGGACCAAACAGAAGTGGTGCGTCTGGCCGCGCAGCGCGGCATCTGGGTGCTCTCCGACGAATGCTATGTTTACTTGAACTACACCGGGCGGCAATTTTCCGTGGGCTCGCTGCACGAGCAGCGCGAGCGCATCGTGATCGCGGGCTCACTCTCGAAGACCTATGCCATGACCGGATGGCGTATGGGGTTTGCGCTGGCACCGGCGGCGGTCAGCAGCGCGATGGCGAAGCTGCAGAGCCAATCCACCTCGAACCCGACCTCGATCGTCCAGAAAGCTGCGGTGGCTGCGCTGAACGGGCCGCAGCAATGTGTCGAGGAGATGCGGCAGGAATACATCAAGCTGCGCGATCATATCGTCGGCGGGCTGCGCTCCATTCCGGGCATCCGGTGCAATCTGCCGGAGGGCGCGTTCTACGTCTATCCCAACCTGTCTGCATTCTTCGGCCGAGGCGGCGTCCATTCGCCCGCCGATCTTGCCGGCAAACTGTTGCGTGAGGCTCATGTCGCGGTCGTGCCCGGGGAAGGTTTCGGAACTCACGAGCACGTGCGGGTCTCCTACGCCACTTCGGTCAAGGAGCTCGATCGCGGACTGGAGCGCATGCGGAGTTTCTTTGCTTCTCTGTAATTGAAACGCCGGCCGAGCCTGGCTTGGCTGGCGTGCCCCCACGCATGAACCAACTGTATCCACTGTTGATGTCGCCGATTTTCGACCCACGTCCCTGGGGCACCGAGGACTTGTCGCCCATTTATCCCAACCATCGATTCGACGAAAAGATCGGCGAGGCCTGGCTCACCGGAGACGCCTCGAAAGTAGCCAATGGGCCGCTGACCGGGGAGTCACTGGCCGAGCTCAGCTGCCGGTTCGGGGGGGCGCTCGTCGGAGACGCGGCTCCCGATCCCAGCCGCTTTCCACTGCTGTTGAAGTTTCTGTTTCCCCACGAAAAGCTTTCCGTGCAGGTGCATCCCGATGACGAGGCGGCGCGCCGCGCCGGGCAGCCATGGGGCAAAACCGAATGCTGGTACGTGGCGCATGCGCAACCCGGCACGCAAGTCGCCCTGGGATTGAAACCGGGCACTACGCGGGCACAATTCGAACAGGCGATCCATGAGCAGCGCGCCGAGGAACTGCTGCACTGGGTGAAGATCTTCCCGGGAGAAATGATTTACGTCGCGGGCGGCACCGTGCACACCCTGGGGCCGGGAGCCATCATCGTCGAAACCCAGCAGCAGTCGGACGTCACCTACCGCCTGTACGACTATGGCCGCCCTCGTGAATTGCACGTGAAGGAAGGAATGGCCGTGGTCAAAGAATCGGTTGCGTCCGGCAAAGTGGTCCGCCCCGCGCCGGTCGCGTTGAGCGGAGCGAACAACCGTCGCTCCGCGCTCATCGCTGCTCCCTATTTTGCGGTGGACATGTTCCAGCTCAAACAACCTCTCAGCTTTCCTACCTGCGATGATTCCGGCAAGAGTTCGGTGCAAATTCTGGTCGCGATCGAAGGCTGCGGCATCGTAGAGACGCAAGGGATGCAACCTGTTACATTAGGGAAAGGCGATGCGATCGTGGTGCCGGCCAGCCTGGGCGAGTTCCGCGTCCGTCCGCAATGGCAGGTGGAATTCTTGAAAGCGTCCGTTCCCGGCAAGGCGCTCCCGGAGCCGGTCACTCGGATGTAGTCTCCGGACTCTTAAGAATCGGTGCAGATTTGCGCGAACCGTGTCCAAAACAAACCCAAATTTCTATCCGATAATTCTGGCAGGTGGCCGGGGCACACGTTTCTGGCCGCTCAGCCGCAAGCGTCGGGCCAAGCAGCTTCTCGCGCTCGACGGCCGGAAGACAATGCTCCAGCAAACCGTCTCCCGCCTACTGGCCGTGGCTCCGGTCAAGCGCTTCTGGGTAATCGCGAACGACGATCTGCGGCAGGCCATTCGACGGCAGCTTCCGCGGTTGAACCGAAAACAAATCATCGCTGAACCGGTTGCCAGGAACACCGCGCCCGCCATCGGCCTGGCCGCCTTTATTCTGCTGCGCATCGACCCCGATGCCGTGATTGGACTATTCCCTTCCGACCATGTCATCGGAGACGAAAAGCAGTACCGAAAAGTTTTGCAGCAAGGGATTCATCTCGCCGCTGCCGGCGTGAACATTGTGGTGCTCGGAGTCCCCCCGACTCGCGCCGAAACCGGCTACGGCTACATCGAAGCGGGCGCCAGGTCGAACGAGGGCAGGTTAAGCGTGCGGCGTTTCACGGAGAAGCCTGACGCGGCGCAGGCGGCTGAATTTGTGAACGCAGGAAATTATTTCTGGAACAGCGGTATGTTCCTGTGGAGCGCGCGCACCCTGGCCGATGCGCTGCGCGAACACTTGCCGGAATCCGCGTCGCTGCTCGAGCAAATTGCCGCCACCTTTGGCACGCGAACCTTCTCGAGCACCTGTCGGCGGCTTTATCCCAAGTGTGAGAACATCAGCGTTGACTACGCGGTTCTCGAGCCGCGTTCCTCGAAAGGCGAGCACGCTTCTCATATTTATTGCATTCCCGCTGAGTTTGGCTGGAACGACTTGGGATCCTGGAACGCGCTGCACGAGCACCACACCCGCAAGAGCCAACCGGAAGGCCGGAACCTGATCGTGGGCCACGGTGTTTTCACGCTCGATGCTGCCGGCAACTATATTCATGCGCCGGGAAAGTTCGTCGCCGCCGTCGGCGTGAACAATTTGGTGGTGATCGAAACCAAAGATGCTCTGCTGATCACCACGCGCGAGCGTGCCCAGGACGTCGGTAAGATCGTGAAGTATTTGGACGAAAAGAAGCTGTACGAATTGGTGTGAGCGCACGCTTCGTCATCCCTCGTCGGGAGAATGCGACCAGCCCAAGGACAGACGACGGATCACTGACTGGCCCATGATTACCTTCGGCACCGACGGCTGGCGCGGCCTGATCGCGGACGACTTTACCTTTGACAACGTTCGTCGGGTCGCGGCGGCGATCGCCTCCTACGTTCTGCAGCATGAAGATCCGCAACATGGTGTCATCATCGGCTATGACACTCGCTTTGCCTCCCCGCGTGCCGCCCGGGCGACGGCGGAAGTGCTTGCGGGCGCCGGAATCCCGGTAAAACTCACGAACGATTACACCCCCACCCCGGCGGTTTCGCTCGCCGTCCGAGACCAGAAAGCAGCCGGCGGCGTAGTCATCACCTCCAGTCATAACCCGTGGAACTGGAATGGAGTCAAATTCAAGGCCAAGTTCGGCGGTTCCGCCACTCCCGCCATCATGAAGATCCTCGAGGAGGAACTGGCCGCCGGGTCGATGCCCAGGGGCCACGGCGCAGCGATTGTGGAACTAGACCTGAAGCCAGCTTACATCGAAGCAATTTGCCGCTTCGCCGATGTGAACCTGATCGCCAAAGCCAAGTTCAACTTCGCAGTGGATTCGATGTACGGCGCCGGGCGGGGTGTGCTGGCCACGATCTTCCGTGACCACAACATTCAGCACGTTGCGATTCGCCAGGAACTGAACCCGCTGTTCCCGGGCATCAATCCTGAACCCATCGAACCGCACATTGCCAAGTTGCAGGAGACGGTTCTCAAGCATGGCTGTCAGGCCGGTTTCGCTACCGATGGCGACGCCGATCGAATCGGCGCGGTGACCGAAGACGGCAGCTTCGTGGATGCACACAAAACCTTCGCCGTGATCCTGCATTGGCTTCTCGTGCGCAAGAAATGGCCGGGCGAGGTGGCGCGCGCCTTCAATACCACGCGCATGGTTGATCGCATTACGGCGCGTTTTGGCCGCAAACTGAACGAGTGCCCCATCGGATTCAAATACATCGCGGATCTCATGATGGAAAAAGAAATTCTGATTGGCGGAGAGGAATCAGGCGGCATCGGCTATTCGCGCTTCTTGCCCGAACGCGATGGAATCCTCAACTCCCTGCTGCTGGCCAACGTCATGGCCGAAGAAGGCAAGCCCTTGGGCCAGCTGGTGGCCGACTTGCAGCGGGAGTTCGGGCCCCATTATTACGGCCGGCGTGACCTGCACATTCCCCAGGACATGAAACAGGGTGCGATCCGGCGGGCGGGTTCGGGTGACACAAAACGTCTCGACCATTACTCGGTCCTGAAGAAGGAAAATCTCGACGGAGTGAAGTTATTCCTTGATGCTCCGACCGAGGGCAACGGAGCGGATGCTTGGATCCTTTTTCGCGCGTCCGGCACAGAACCGCTGCTGCGAGTGTACGCCGAGGCTGCATCGCAGGAATTGGTGGATGAGATTCTCGCCAGCGGCGAAGCGTTTGTGAAACGCAATACGTAATCTGGTAACCACCGACTGCCACCCATTGTCCTTCCGAGCATTGACCTTCAGAGCCTCGCGTTTCGCCGCGTCCCATAAGATAATTGATTGCCAGCAATGAGTTCCACACCGGCCCCACCGACCGTCGCAGCGGATTCGCCCGAAACCCGGCGCTATAACAGCATCCGTCGCTGGCTGGGGATTGCCGACTCGGTTCTCGGCTTGGCCCTGCTCGTCGTTCTGCTGGCGACAGGTTGGACCCGCGGACTGCGCGACATCGCGTATCGCGCTGCCTTGCAACACTACGCTCTGGCCGTCGCTCTGTACGTCCTGATGCTACTGTCGATCGGCAAGCTCCTGGGCCTGGGGCTCGACTACTACGCCTTCCGTCTGGAGCACGACTTCCATCTTTCCAATCAGAAACTTCGGGCCTGGGTGTGGGACGAAACCAAAGGCTTTCTCGTCTCCGCGGTCTTGGCCGCGATGGTGGCTGAGGTGGTGTACTTTATCATTCGCCAGTTCCCGCAATACTGGTGGCTGCTCGCCTGGGCCGTGGTTCTCGGCATGTTCGTCCTGCTGGCGCAGCTGGCTCCGGTGGTCTTGTTCCCTCTCTTCTATAAGTTCGAGCCACTCGAAAATGAAGAACTCAAAGCCCGGTTGGTGCGGCTCGGGGAGCGCGCGGGAACTCGGGTGCGCGGGGTTTACAAATGGAAACTCTCCGAAAAGAGCAAGAAGGCGAACGCAGCATTGACCGGGCTCGGCGCCACGCGGCGCATCATCCTGGCCGACACCCTGCTCGACAACTACTCCCCCGACGAGATTGAGGCGGTGCTGGCGCACGAGCTCGGGCACCATGTGCACCGCCATATTCTGAAAAGCATCGCGGTGCAGGCCGGAATCACATTCGCCGGCTTTTGGGCGGCTAGCCTGGTGCTGCAGTACGCGGTCGAGCGCCTGCAGATGTTTGAGACGCTCTCCGACTTCGCCAACCTGCCGCTCCTGGTACTGGTTTCGACCGTGCTGTCCTTCCTGCTGATGCCGGCTCTGAACGCCTACTCCCGCTACAATGAACGCCAGGCTGACCGCTAT
>PKYX01000059.1 GCA_003132825.1 Acidobacteriaceae bacterium | reverse complement strand
ATCGCCGTGCTCGACCACTCCGTGCTGAAGCCCGGCGGCGGCAATTCCCCGTTGTCTCCGGCACCCACGGTGACCTCGACGTAAGGGAACAAGTCGGCCTTGCACCCGCTCGGATTCCGCCGGGTCGCAGACGAAGCATCGCAGTCCATCTGCTGCCACATCTGGTAGAAGCGGTGCACGGGGCTGGCGGAGTAGCTGTCGTAGGGCAAGGTGGCGCCGGTTAACTGGAATGGTCCGGGAGGAAGATTCGCCACGTTGGCAATGCGGGTGTCGGGAACGCGCGAGGGAAGTCCGGTCGCGCCGGTGGTCAAAAGAACCTCATCGGCGGGCAACAAGCCGCTCTCATCGAGCAGCGCTTCCGCCGCGGTCGGAATATAGGGAGTCTGGGGCGCGCCATCGGTCAAAGGAACCGGAAGCACGGAATAAGCAGCCTTCGAGGGAGGACTCAGAAGAAACGGGTCGGGGGTGGAATCGACGGCGGACAGGGTCGTAGAACGAGCGTATTTCGGTCCCGGAGTTCCGTCCGCGTTGATGATTCCCCTCGAAAGCAGGTTGCTGACATGGTCGCCGGATGGGGATTGGTAGGTCGCGTAGACATGGTCGAAACTTCGGTTTTCCCCGATGATGACGATCACATGCTTAATCGGAGTGCGGGGATGGTGGTGGACTTCCTGTGCGGCCAGCGCTGCCGGGGCCATCAAGTTCACTAGCGTCGAGAGCATCGCAGCTCCCACGCCGGCAAATCGGCCGATCGCTCGCGCCTGATCGAGAACCTTCATAGAAT
The DNA here is from genome assembly GCA_003132825.1 of Acidobacteriaceae bacterium. GTDB lineage: Bacteria > Acidobacteriota > Terriglobia > Terriglobales > Acidobacteriaceae > PALSA-270. The sequence continues at coordinate 5,879 of PKYX01000059.1, read as the reverse complement.
CTCCTCCAGAGTGTGGGATTCGGGTCCAGCCTCCCAACCACTCCAAGCTGAAGGTCCGGCATTACGGGGAGATGACTCCTGGGTGAATGTTTGTTGAATAATTCTCCACAGGCCTAGCGCTCGGCGGTCGGTGGCAGGCCCCACCTAAATCTGTCAGACTGGTCTCGCATGAGGACCGAAGATCGTGAGTGATTACGAGCGCTATGCCCCGGGGTGGCCGGGAATTCCGCCGCGCTGGACTTCAAGTGCGAAAACCGGCGTGGGCACGGCGCTGAATCTGCACAGCCAGGTCTGGTTCACCATCAGCCACGGCATTCTGAATGAAATTTATTTTCCCCGCGTCGACCAGGCGTGTACCCGCGACCTGGGGCTGATGGTGAGCGACGGCCAGGGCTTTTTCTCCGAGGAAAAGCGTAACTGCAGGTTTGAGAACGTGCCCATCGAGCCGGGAGTTCCTGCCTTCGAACTGGTCAACACGGAGTTAGACGGACGCTACCGGATTGAGAAAGAAATATTCACCGACCCCTACCGCAACGTAGTCCTGCAAAGGATTCGCTTTCAGCCCTTGCTGGGAGCGCTCGCCGACTATCACCTGTACGCCTTGGCCTCCCCCCACTTGGCCAACTGTGGACATGACAATACGGGATGGACGGGAGACTACAAGGGGGAGCCCATGCTGTTTGCCGCGCGCAGCGATTGCGCGCTGGCGCTAGGCTGTTCGGTGCCCTGGAAGAAAATCTCGGTCGGCTTCGTCGGATACTCGGACGGGTGGCAGGATCTGTCGCAGCATTACCAGATGACCTGGGACTACACCCGGGCGGAGAACGGGAACATCGCGCTCACCGGAGAGATTGACCTCGAGGCTTGCGGGGGAGAGTTCGTCCTGGCTCTCGGTTTCGGGGAGATCTGGTCCGAGGCCGGACAACAGGTACGTGCGAGTCTGCTCGAGCCCTACGAGGAACTCCGGAAGCACTATGTCTCGCACTGGAGGAACTGGCAGGATGGCCTGCTCAAGCTCGATCAACCGGAACGGGAGAACGATCTTTATCGCGCCAGCGTGGCCCTGCTGCGGGTGCATGAGTCGAAGGATTTTCTGGGCGGTGTGATTGCCAGCCTTTCGATTCCCTGGGGCTTCAACAAGGGGGACGAAGACCTGGGCGGATATCACCTGGTCTGGCCCCGTGATCTGGTGGAAACTGCCGTTGGCTTCTTGGCGGCGGGTGCGAACTCCGACGCTTTTCGGGTGCTTCGCTATCTGGAGACTACGCAGGATTCCGACGGACACTGGGCGCAGAACATGTGGCTGGACGGCCGTCCCTACTGGAATGGTTTGCAAATGGATGAGGCGGCCTTCCCCATCCTGCTCGTGGATCTGCTGCGACGCGAGGCGCCGGAGGATCTGGGAGGGCTGAAGCGCTGGTGGAATCTGGTGCGAAAGGCGGCTGGATTTCTGGTGCGCAACGGTCCGGTCACGCAGCAGGACCGCTGGGAAGAAGACGCGGGGTTTTCTCCCTTCACCCTGGCGGTCGAAATCTCGGGGCTCTTGGCGGCGGCTGAACTGGCGGACCTGGTGGGCGAGAAGGCGATTGCCGCCGTGCTGCGGGAGACCGCCGACAACTGGAATGACAACGTGGAGCGCTGGACTTACGCGACGGGCAGCGAACTGGCTCGGCAGCTCGGAGTGGAGGGCTACTACGTTCGCATTGCTCCGCCTGAAACCGACTATGCGGCCTCTCCAGTCGACGGCTTTGTGCCCATCAAGAACCGGCCGTTGGGGGAGAATCTGGAGGCGGCCGCCCACGTCGTCAGTCCGGATTCGCTCGCTCTGGTTCGCTTCGGGCTGCGCGCCCCGGACGACCCCCGGATCCGCAACACCGTGAAAGTCATTGACGCGCTTTTGCGCGTGAAACTGCCGCAAGGACCTTGCTGGTATCGCTACAACGGCGATGGCTATGGCGAGCATGAGGATGGATCGCCTTTTGATGGCACCGGAACTGGCCGGGCATGGCCGCTTCTGGCGGGGGAACGCGCGCATTACGAACTGGCGGCGGGACGGCGACCGGCGGCCGAACAGCTTCTGCGGGTGATGGAGTTTTCGGTGACCCCGGGATCGCGCCTGATTCCGGAACAGGTTTGGGATGCGCCAGATATTCCCGCGCGCGAACTCTTCTTGGGCAAGCCGTCGGGGTCGGCATGCCCGCTGGTTTGGGCGCATTCGGAGTACATCAAGCTGCGGCGTTCGTTGCAAGATGGCAAAATTTTTGATCAGCCTTCCCAGACCACCCAGCGCTATCAGGTGGAGGGGCAGAAGTCCACCTACTTTGGCTGGAGCTTCAACAACAAGTGCACGACCATTCCGCGGGGCAAGAAGTTGCGTCTGGCAACGCTCGCGCCGGCCCGCGTGCGCTGGTCACTGGACAGCTGGCAGACCTGGCAGGACACGAACACGCGCGACACCGGGCTCGACATGCAGGTCGCCGACTTGCCCGCGGACCTGTTGCCGCCGGCGCGAGCCGTGAGTTTTACTTTTTTTTGGCCGCAGGCCGACAAGTGGGAGGGATTGAATTTTCAGGTCGTGGTGGAAAATAGCGCTATCGGGTAGGTCCAGAGTGGCCGGCGCACTCTGGCTCATCGCCCGGGAACCGCCACAAGAATCTTGCCGTTGGGAGCGGCGTTATACGAGCTCAGCTTATCAAGCCGACTCCTTATCGAGACCTATCGGCTTTTCTTAATGGCATTTTAGCGACACGAGATTGTCGGCGGCATAGGCTTGAGCGGTGCGTCTTCTGCTCACCGCCAGGAAATGCTAACCGGGCGTTAGCATTCGCCCCATTTGTCGTTCTTACCGGTTGGAGCGGGTAAGAACTTTTCAATAAACATCCAAGTTTTCAGCGAACCGCGATCGATCGACTCCCAGCGTCTTCTCGACCCCATCCCCCGGCGCGAAGATTGAAGTAGAGAGCGATCGCCGAAAGCGCCGCCAGTGCCAGCAGCAGGCTCCCGGTTCCGAAGACGCCGAGCAACACCTTTCCCGATCCAAATAATGCCAGATAGACCATGGCGCAGCCGAGCACCCAGGAAAGAAGGTTGCGGCCGAGATCGCGGGTAGGCGGGACGTCCGGCGCGAGGCGGGCCACCGGTTCCCATCCCGCAACGTGCGGGCGCACTTTTCGGTAGAACTTCACCAGCACCTCATCAGGTTCCTGCTTGGTCATCAGGGTGACGGCTATCCACACGAGCGTCGTTGTTCCGGTGACCGTCAACGCGGTTTCGGCAAAAACCACGGCCTCGAGACCGGTAAAGGGCTTGATCCATCGCAAGACAAGGCTCACGATCAGGGCCGTGGCCATGGCAGAGATTTCGCTCCAGGCGTTGATGCGCCACCAGTACCAGCGCAGCAGATAGACGCCGCCGGTGCCGGCGCCGATGATGAGCACGATTTCCCAGCCCGCGAGAATCGAACCGAGTTGGGCGGAAACGTAGGCCGAGACCACCACCAGAATAACGGTGGCCAGGCGGGAGACGTTCACATAGTGCTTTTCGCTGGCGTCCGGCTTCACAAAACGCCGNNGTGGACATGAATGCCGCCATGAAGCCGGCAAAGACGATTCCGCGCAGGGCGTGCGGCATGTGTTCGGTGACGATGCGCATGTAGGCCGGCTCCGGGTGCGCCAGGCCGGGATAGAGAACAATGACCGCAAGGCCGGCGAGAATCCAGGGCCAAGGGCGAATCGCATAGTGCGCAATGTTGAACCAGAGGACCGACAGCAAGCCTTGGCGCTCGTCGCGAGCGCTGAAAATACGCTGCGCGATGTAACCCCCGCCGCCGGGCTCGGCGCCCGGATACCAGAAGGCCCACCATTGCAGTCCCAGGTAGACGGTGAAGGTGATGACCGGCAGAGCCCACAACGCTTGAAAGGTGAAAGGGCGCGAAAAATCAGGGAAGAACGCCGTCGGATCGCTGGCACTCGGACCGGCCGCAGCCCGCATCGCGGCCAGCTTGTCCAACATGACATGCATGCCGCCGGCGGCCGCAATGGCGTACCAGGCCACCGCAATCACAATCGCCATCTTCAGCACGAACTGGAACAGGTCGGTCCAGAGCACGCCCCAGAGGCCGCCGAGCGCCACATAGACTCCGGTGAAAGGTATGAGGAAGAAGACGCAAATCCACAGCGCGTGGACTTCGGTGACCCCCAGACAGATGGCCACGATGCTGGTCATGGCCTTGGTGACCCAGCCGAGAATCACGCAGTTCACGAGGAGGCCGAGATAGATGGCGCGAAATCCGCGAAGAAACGCGCCGGGCTTTCCGGCGTAGCGCATTTCGGCGAATTCGACGTCCGTCAACAGACCGGCGCGAACCCAGAGCCGCGCGAACAGGAAGACAGTCATCATTCCCGCAGGCAGCATGCTCCACCAGATCCAGTTGCCCGCGATGCCATTGCGATAGACGAGGCCGGTGACGACCAGCGGTGTATCCGCCGCGAAGGTAGTCGCGACCATGGACGTCCCGATCAGCCACCAGGCGGCGCGCCGGCCGGACACGAAATAATCGGCGGTGCTGCCGCTCGATCGACGACGAAAGTAAAGCCCCTGAATGAGGGTGAACAGAAGGTAGGCAGCGATGACGACCCAATCGGTAAAGTTGAGTTTCATGTCCACGCGGCTGCGGCATATTTTGGTCGAGGACGCCCGGGGAGTCAAAGAGAATGGTGGCGGAGAACTGCCGATGCCTAAAAAGAAAAACCCCGGATCTGAGGGGGATCAGACCCGGGGGTCGGGGGCACTGAGGGGAACCGCTGGGCCGACAAACCTTATTGGGCTAGCGCTCCGCGAGCTGAGCTAGTAATTCAGGTGCCGCAGGAACATCGTCGCCCGGAAGACTATTTGCATCGCAAGCACGATAAGCGTGTCGCGAACCGCCGTGATTCTCCGCCTTATAGATTTTTTCTCGAAGCCGGCCGCACGAATCATTTCGGCGGCCGGGCCACCGCGATCCGATTTCCAATCACTGCCGATAAGTGCGCTCACTAGCTTCCTCTAATTGAGAACGTAAACGGGATTGTCGTGCTCGACGGCAACAACCATGGTTTTGAAAATATCCACATCCCAGCTGTCCGCGATGCGCAAACGGACGACTTCGGTCGTCTCAGACAGCAACCGCCCACGCAGAGGTACGCGTAGGTTCCCTGCTACCACTCGAAGAATTACGGGCTGCCCCATCCAGACTTCGTAGCCACCTTCCATCGTTGTCCCCCTCCTCAGAGTGACTTCCATGAACAAGTCAATTCTCGAACGATGGAACAACCTGACCAATGGTACAGGGGTCTAAGACTGGTAGGATTGAAGTACTATGACTTTGGCGGGGCGGCGAAGGCTCCGACGGTTGACTCTCTTGTCATTGTAAATACTGGATTTAGGGGCCGCGGATCAACTCGAACGACTGGAATTCAAGGCCATGATCGAAGTTCTCAAGCACCTTCTGGCAGCACTGTACGACGTCCGCGGGTTAATCGAATGGGGCGGAACGCTGCTGGTGTGCGTGATCGTGTTTGTCGAGACGGGGATGTTCGNNGCTGGTGACCGCAGGCGTATTTGCAGGCGCAGGGCATATGAAGCTGGCGGAGTTGCTGACGCTCGTGACGCTGTGCTCGATCGCCGGCGATCAGCTGGGCTATTTGATCGGGTGGAAGGCGGGCGAAAGCCTCTATCGGCGCGAGGACTCCCGATTTTTCAAAAAGAGGCACCTCGAGCGCGCGCACGAATTCTATGAAAAGTATGGCGGAAAGACGATCATCATCGCGAGGTTCGTACCGATCATCCGGACGTTTTGCCCGCCGGTCGCCGGAGCGGCGAAAATGAAATACTCGCGCTAT
>PKYX01000013.1:397-3916 GCA_003132825.1 Acidobacteriaceae bacterium | reverse complement strand
CCTGAGTGTCCAGGGAGTTGGCGACAATTGCAGAGAGGCGGTCTGCCGTGTCCCGACCATCCGCTTTATTCATGCTTCCGGTTCCCCCTCTTGAACAGATCATAGACAAAAGATGACGTCTCTCGCCTGATTTAACGTACCAATCTTCTACCTCAAAAGCCCCGACTTGCCGGTACCGATCTGCCCTCAAGGAGTGACTTGGCGATCACAGCCGATGGAACGATTTGTCACGTTGCTGCCACGCAGCTCTTTTCACTAACTATGAACTCGTGGTGGAGGAACTGAGGGAAACGCCCCTCTGGGACGTTATTCTCAAATCGTGGAGATTCTTCCCGGCGTGGAGAATGCCTATGCCAAGAACTACAACCGTGATCCGTTGGCTGGCTGATCGGGTCCGGCTTTGACGTTCCCGCGGCCACGTTCCTCTCGCGACCCGGGCGCATGGTCGGCAAACCTTACCTTACCTGATTAGGTCGGGGTTGCCGGTGATCCGACCTAAATCGTTAGGATTCTGGGCCAATCATTTCTCCTGTCGGAAGTTCGCACAGGGTGGAGCACTGAACCTCGACCGCTATTTCGGTCTCATTCGCTGGTTTTGGGCTTCGAGCGCGGCTACCCATGTTCTCGGTGTCATTCCAAAAGTCTGCCGGAAAAGTTCGACGAACGCGCTCTGCTGCCGGTAGCCGACCTCGGCCGCAACCATCTTTACAGAACGCCCTTCAACCAGCAACTCTATGCCTTTCATCAGACGTACCTGCCGTCGCCAAAACTCGAAGCTCGTCCCAACCTCTCTGCGGAAAGTTCTTTGGATCGTCCTTACGCTTACACCGACTTTTCTACACAGCGCATACAGTGAAGGAGCGCCCGCCAGGTTTGCGATGAAGGCTTCAGCGACTCCAAGCGCTCTCGAATCCTCGGGGAGTCTCACAAACATAGGAACTGGCGAAGCGTTCCGCAATTGGGACAGGATGAGATCCCGGAGGGCACAGTGAAGATGATTTGTGGTCCGCAACTGCCCGATTCGGACCGCCTCCACCACAAGTTCCCGGAAAAGCGGAGAGATGTGCAGCACGGTGCAGACCTTCGGAGGGCGTGGGAGAAGGCCTCGCCTTAGATAGAGCGTCCGCATCGAAACCGCGCCGGGCATCCGAATTCGGTGTCGCATTCCTGCGGGAATCCAAACAGCGAGATGAGGAGGGGTCAACCAGAGGCTTTGATCCGCCGAGATCTCCATGACTCCCCGCGTTGCGTAGATCAGTTGGTTAGAGGCGTGAGCGTGTTCAGGAACGTTGTGACCGGCAGGATACTCATAGGCAAGCGTGGAAACCGAAACGCCTATCTTGGGATCGTATTGCCGGAGTGCGCTGTGTCGCATGAGAGATATATTACGGCGTAACAGCGGTGTAGCGACAGTGGCAAATTCGGTAGATACTATTGACATGGCAAAGCGAACATCCGCTAATACTCCGCAGAAAGAATCTATGCTGGGATCTCAGAAGCTTATGGCTTTTGTGGCCACCCGAGACCCAAGTCGCGCCAAAGAGTTCTATCGTGACACTCTTGGTCTGCCGCTGGTTAGCGAGGACGAATTTGCGCTCGTATTCGATGCCGCGGGAACGATGTTGCGGGTTACACGGGTTCAAGAAGTGGCCGCGGCGAAGTATACGGTATTGGGCTGGCAAGTCCGGGACATCGTTTGGACGGCGACGCAACTCCAAAGGGCGCTCGTTGCCCTGGAACGCTATCCGGGGATGCAGCAAGACGAGTTCGGTATTTGGAGCTCGCCCAGCGGCGCGAGGGTAGCGTGGTTCAAAGACCCGGATGGAAACACGTTGAGCATCACGCAGTTTTGAGCAGACCGGATCCGCCACCATGAACCTCGCGCACCGCTGGCTCTGCCGTTCCGATTATTGGAGAAAGACGGTAGAGACCTACATCCTTCCGTGGGTGCTTGACGGCCTCGACCTAGGCACGAATGTCCTCGAAGTTGGCCCCGGTCCTGGCGTAACCACCGATCTCCTTCGCGGACGCGTGGAGCGCCTCACCTGCGTGGAAATCGATCGCGCTTTCGCCGATTCTCTCTCACGTCGTATGAGCGGCCGCAATGTCACCGTCGTGCGCCAAGATGCCACGGCCATGGCTTTCGCCGACGCGACATTCGACGGGGCGGTGAGTTTCACTATGCTTCATCATGTCCCTTCCGAAGCATTGCAGAATCGACTGTTGGCTGAAGTCGCTCGCGTCCTGCGCCCCGGCGGCGTGTTCGCGGGCACGGACACCCTCTACAGCCGTTCCTTTCGTCTGCTTCACCTTCTCGACACAATGGTGGTAGTGGATCCATATACATTTCCAGGGCGCCTCAGGACCGCGGGTTTTGGTGATGTGCAGGTCGATGTCTTGAAACCGTACGCGTTCCGATTCCGCGCACGGAAGGCCACGATCATGTTTCCGGCAAGAGACGAGGTTATGGATGGGTAGTCGGCTACTCGGAAGTTGGCCAGAAACGGGCTTCAAGACCATAAGCCTCCAACTGAGCGACCCTTCTGATCGCGGCGTGGGAGGCCGCCAGTATGGCGCATCGGAAGACATCGAAACGCTCAAAGGCAAGAACAATGCTTCGACTGGCCGATCTAGAGCAGTCGAAGCATACCGTTCTCTCCGCACTCTTTTTTTTGCTCTGCCCGAGGTTTGGACACAAGCTTTCGCTGTTGGCGTAGCCTCGCCAATTCACCCATTGACCGTGTAAACGCAAGGTTTCGTCAATCATTACGAGGCGCGAGCTGTCCGCAACACGGAAGCGGTCCAGAAACGGGCTTTGGGGAGATCGGCGGATCAACGGACGATCTCCTCGAAGCCGACTTCTGGGGACTCATTTTGGGCCAGCTCGGGATCAACGAGCTGCGACGGGCTGCCAAAGCTCGACACGATTTCCTTAGGAGGACGCCTGTTTGCGTGGTCAGGGGAGTGCACTCCCGTCGTTGCGCTCGCTGTCTGGTTCCCTCCCCTGTACTCGGGGAGGGTCGGGGTGAGTGCATGATCTTTGTGACGAACTCGGGTTGCGGTGCCGCCGCCTTCGGCACAAGGAAACCGATGCTGATTACCAGCACCACGATCATTCGCTCTCACTCTTACTCGTCTCCGACGGCGTCGGGAAGCGTTCTTNNGATCGCCGTAGAGGTAGAAGCTTAGCGTGACCATGCTCTGGCCGCCGAAGTTGACGGCGCCAAGGGCGGCGGCGCCCGGCCCCGGCTTGTCGAGCCGCAGCAGGGCGTTGCACGGACTCTGGCTGACCTGCTCCACCACGCCGCTGAGCGCCGGGACGCCCGCCGGGGCGGTCCAACGCTGTCCGGCACTCACGCCTTTCAGCCCCAATGCCGCGGTCAGCGTTTCCCAGGCCTCCGCTTCGGTTCCCGCAGCGGGGGCCATCCACTGCATCATCGCGGAGCGTTGGCCGCGGAAGTGCGTGAGATAGATCCGCAGGATGCGGAAGAAGCCAGGCCAGCCGGATTCGGTGCCTTC
>PKYX01000013.1:0-365 GCA_003132825.1 Acidobacteriaceae bacterium | reverse complement strand
GGACTCCATGCCCGGGCCGAAGTTCAACTTCACCGCAACGGGCTTCCCGTCGCGCTCCTCGAACTCAGTCGGCACGAACCAGGACGAAATACCCGGCCCGGTGGCGATGGCCTGCCAGACTTCCTCCGGCGTGCCGGGGACCTCGACTTCGACCTGGACTGAACGGCGTCCGGATGCTTCTTTCTTCACGCTCATGATGGCTCCTTGGGATCGGATTTTTGCGGCAGAGGGTGCGCCACGACCACCAGGCGATGCGCGCGGCCGCCGGGGGCGGATTCATCGTGGTACTTCGAAACCAGTTTCGTGATGGCCTCGGTGAATTCGTTACTGAAAGCCGCCCGGTCCGTCGCCGACCGGAAGCGAAC
>PKYX01000354.1 GCA_003132825.1 Acidobacteriaceae bacterium | reverse complement strand
TGGCGCAGTGGTCGGAGCGGATTGTTCAGGCACTGGAAGGGCGGGGAGGGAAGCTGCGGCAGTAGAGATTCCGGCGTCGGAGACCTGGGCGAGTTCTGGCATTTCCCACGCGAGCAGCTAAACTAGTTACCGTGTCTTTCGGCTGCCACAGAGTTGTTGTTCTGCTGACTTTGCTGGCCAGCGCTGCGAACTGGGTCGCAGGTAGCGCACGCGCTCAGAGCAGCGTCCCCATTTCTGCCATACCGACTTTTTATCGAGACGTTCTGCCCATCCTAGAGGAACATTGCCAGCAATGTCATCGGCCGGGCGAAGTTGCGCCGATGGCGCTCGTGACCTATGAGCAGACTCGGCCATGGGCGGGCGCTATTGCGCAAGCGGTGCAGTCGAGGATGATGCCGCCGTGGTTTGCGGATCCGCGCTACGGGCATTTTTCCGACGATCCCTCGCTGACTCCGCTCGAGATTCGGACGATCCTGTCCTGGGCGGAGGGCGATGTCCCGGCCGGGGATCCGCAGGATGGGCCACGGGCCCGGCTGTGGACGGGGGGATGGAACATCCCACAACCTGATGTTGTCCTGCAGATGCCCAAGGCCGTGCCCATTCCCGCGCACGGCGACATCGAATACACCTACGAGATTGTGTCCACGCACTTCACGCAAGGACAATGGGTGCAGATGGCGGAAGTGCGGCCGTCGAGTCCACAATTTGTGCATCACGCGGTCGTCTACATTCGCCCACCGGATTCGAAATGGCTGCGCAGCGCACCGCTGGGGACGCCGTTCACCGCTTCGTCGCTCAGCAATCCAGAAGACCGGCAGGACGCGCATGGAACGACCAGCGACCTGATGCTGGTGTATGCGCCGGGAAGTTCCCCGGATCACTGGCCGGATGGCATGGCGAAATTCGTTCCGGCAGGGTCAGACCTGGTTTTTCAGATGCATTACACCGCCAATGGGCAGGTGGGAAGCGACCAGACCAGCATTGGGCTCATATTCGCGAAACAAACGCCCAGGCAGCGGGTGCTCACACTGCAGTTGAATGATCACGCGTTCGTGATTCCGCCGAATACGGACGATTTCCGGGTGGAAGTGGAAGGTACGCTGCCGAACGATGCGACGCTGCTCAGCTTTTTTCCGCACATGCATCTGCGCGGAAAGCGATTTGAGTATGACATCGTGCATCCCGACGAAACTGTCGAGACGTTGTTGCGGGTGAATTATCATTTTCATTGGCAGTTGAGCTACCGCTTGGCGGAGCCGCGGTTTCTGAAGGCGGGCACTCGACTGCGGGCCGTGGCCTGGTATGACAACTCGCGCAACAATCCGCACAACCCGGATCCGGATGCGACGGTGCGGTGGGGCGACCAGACCTACGACGAGATGATGGTCGGATTCTTCGACGTGGCGGTGCCGGCGGACGTGGACAAAGATCGCTTCTTCGTGCGGCACTAGAGGTCTTCCCGCGAGCTACGCCCACTCCCCATTCGGGAAGGTCCGCCTTTTCGGGCTACAGGTTTGGTTCGGCAGCCGCCGAACCTGATCGTAAGAAGATCATCGGTACGCCGTGTCCCGTACGGCCGCAGGTACGGTTAGAAAGGGGATACCAGAAACGGGCCGGGTGAAACCGGCACCGCGCTAAAATCAACCCATGACTGATGCGGTCCATTCGCCGAAGCACTTCTTGAGCGGAAGAGTGGAACACTTCACCGAGTCCGTCATCCGCGAGATGACGCGACAGGCGATGCTGCATGGGGCGATTAATTTGTCCCAGGGCTTCCCGGACTTTCCCGCTCCCGCCGCGGTGAAACTGGCGGCCCAGGAAGCGGTGGCGGGTGACGTGAATCAATATGCGATTACCTGGGGAGCCAAGAAGCTGCGGCAGGCGATTGCGCGGCAGATGGGCGTATGGCAGGGAATCGAGGTAGATCCGGAAACACAGGTTACGGTGTGTTGTGGCGCCACCGAGGCCATGATTTCTACCTTGCTGGCGCTGTGCAATCCGGGCGACGAAGTGGTGATCTTCGAGCCATTCTATGAGAACTATGGGCCGGATGCGGTCCTCTCCGGCGCGCGGCCGCGGTTTGTGAAGTTGCGCCCGCCGGCCACCGACGATGGAGAGTGGACCTTTGATGAGCGTGAGTTGCGAGCGGCGTTTCATCAACAGACCAAGGCGATCATTGTCAATACACCGAACAATCCGACCGGGAAAGTGTTTGCACGGGCGGAGTTGGAGTTGATTCGGGATTTATGTATGGAGTTCGATGTGCTCGCGATCGCGGATGAAATCTATGAGCACATTCTTTACGACGGGGTGCGGCATATTTCGATCGCTTCGCTTGAAGGGATGAGCGAGCGCACGGTGACCATCAATGCGCTATCGAAGACCTACAGCGTGACGGGATGGCGCGTGGGATGGGCGGTGGCGCCGGCGGAGATTGCGGATGGCATCCGCAAAGTGCATGACTTTCTTACGGTAGGCGCGCCCGCTCCGCTGCAGGAAGCAGGCGCGGTGGCATTGGGTTTGCCTGCCAGTTACTACGAGGGTTTGGCGGAGGGATATCGAGCGCGGCGCGACCGGCTGATGCC
>PKYX01000380.1 GCA_003132825.1 Acidobacteriaceae bacterium | reverse complement strand
GCACATTCTGGTCCCGTTCCAGCGTCCCTTGCGCTTGCAGAAGTGTTGCCCGGTAGGGACGCGAATCAATGTCAATGAGCGGATCGCCCTTGCGCACCAGCTGACCCTCTTTATAGTGGACAGCAACCACCAGTCCATTCACCTGGCTGGTAATGGAATNNAATCGGTGTAGACCGGAGTGACCGTACCGATTGCGTCCAGGTAAACGCCGATGTTGCCCTTTTGAGCCGTCGCGCTCGTAATCGTGATCGCCGCGCCGGCCGCACGACGTGCCGCCGCCGCGGCTGCAGCTTTCTCGGTCGTTTCATGGTGCCAGAGTAACGCTCCTCCAACAATCAGGACTGCGGCAATAGCGACGGGCCAGACCCACCAGTGGCGCCTTTTGCCGGTAGGATTGTCGGAAGGTGAATCGGTGGCCTTGGTGACATGGGGCGTGTTGGGCATCATATTTGCCAGACGGCACTCATCCTTCCTGGAGTCTCATTAGAGTCAAAATCCCTCGCGAGAGTTTGCTGGAGTCTCGGGCGCGGGGAATAGCTTGCCTGATCCTCTGCGCACGGGATCACTCGAACGAGTGCGCCCTGCGCGGCTTTTTCTGCCTTCGCTGGGGGTGACGAGGAGCGTCCTGGGATCGAAGTCGGAAAGTTTTCTTCTCCTGTGCTGTTGGTCCCACCAACGGCTTCTCTTGCTCGGGAGCTACACTCTGCGAAATTATGCTCGACCGAGTTTCAACGAGGATGTTCACTTTTGCTCATATTGGGGTCACTGTTCCCGGAGGTGAAATCGTTTAAGGCTTTAGATTCAATGGCTTGCAGGCTGCGGTCTCGAGGTTAGGCAGGAATAACCGAGCCTAGACGCGGCCGATGGCCCTAGACCGCTCCGGTGCTGGCCCGCGGACCGAAGCACCGCTCGATTCAATCGGCGGATGAAGTCGCATGTAGAGGCCTGGGCGGATTGGCGGAAGGGAAGCCTTGTCTCCGGTTCGTTGGCGGCTTGGTTGATGGCCAATCTGCCCCGGTTTCTTCCGAGAGCCCCCATAAGCGGAGCCGACGAGTGGCTCTACCGACCAAAGCACCTTCGAACTGAGTCGCACACCTCGGCCGAAGCGAAGTGAAGATTTACTTTGCTTGGTAACTCGAAGACTCGACAACCGAGGAGCGGGCTGTCTTTGGTCGAATTCGCGGCCTCGTGCCGCTGATGGCAGAACGGTACTCCCGCAACCCCCAGAGGTCAGGCTAGGTACTTTTCCAGCGACTCCCAATAGTGAGCTTTCCATCCGGCAGCCAGATTTTCCCCATCGTCGGCGGGGAAGCCCGTGTGGTCAAAAATCAGTTTTGTTCCAGACCCTTGCTCAGTCAGTTCGAACTTCGCAATTGAGTAAACTCCCGGGTCCCAGTTCATCACACGCCAAGCCTGGACAATGCGCCGGTTCGGCACAAGTTCGAGCTGTCTCCCCACGATGTACGCTCCGAAGATGGTAAAGGGCCCGCCCAGTTCTCGGCTGATCTCCGCGGGCTTGTTCATAAGATCCAAGCTCTTCATGGCTCCGCTCAGCAACTCGACCTTCTGAAATTGCTGGGCGTCAGTCAGCGCGTCATAGATGCGTTTCGGGCTTGCTTTAAAAATGGTTTCCTGATGGATGGCTTCTGCGGTATGAGAAACCCCGTCGTCGGTAGCGGCCAGGGCATCGGTTGCGCCGACCGCGAGTCCGCCGATCGCGGCCGCGGTTCCCCGGATCCATTGTCGCCGCGTAGAAGCCAGGATGGGCCTGTGCAACTTATTTTCAGTATCCATATTTTCCTCTAGCAGTACAGCGTTCCGTGGAGTCTGCGGAGTGCCCGCAGCGGATAATGGGAACATCAAAGCAGAATATGTTCAATATAATATTGTGCGGGTGGAGAGCAGCTTCTGAGTGCTCGTTCGACCGCCAGTTCAGGAGGAAACCGATGCCTTATCCCGCTGGTCATCGTGCAGAGAAGAGGAAGAGGATCATCGACAGCGCCCGTAGATTGTTCAATCGCCATGGTTTCGAAAATGTACCGATCACTCAAATCATGGCGGGTGCGGGGCTCACGCACGGTGGCTTCTATGCCTACTTCAAAAGTAAGAGCGATCTCTATGCCGAGGTGTTGAATTGCTTTTTTACTGACCCGGAATGGAAAAACTGCTGGGAGGGAGTGCACGTAGACCTCTCTTCCACTGATGTGGGCGCTCAAGTCGTGAGCGCCTACCTGTCCCGGCAGCATTTTGAAGACGTGGAAAATTCCTGTCCGATGGTTGCTTTGCCCACCGACGTCGCGCGCAGTGGAGTTGTCGCAAGGCGAGCCTTCGAGACAGTTTTCAGCGCGATGGTCAGCGTCCTCGAGCGGAGCCTTCTGGATAAGAAGCGGCCTTGCCGAACTACGGCGCAGGTGATCGCCGCCCTGAGCATCGGCGGGATGGTGGTGGCGAGAACTCTGGTCGATCGTGCTCACGCCGACGAGCTCCGCAGCTCGTGCCTCCACGTGGCGCTCGAGCTGGGCGGTTGGGATAACAGGATAAGCGCAAAGAAAAGGAACATGGATTGATGCGGCCATCATCCACTGCTACTACAATGACGCGTGAAAGCAGCCGATTTCGACAGGCGGTGGGCCGAATCCGGTGGCGGTAACTCTGACGACGACGCCTGAGCCCTTTACTGCCCGGGCGGGGGGGAGTCCGATTCTATAGCGGCCGGCTCGATCCGGTCCGGAAAAACAAATGTTCTTTTCGCGAACTCGGAGGCAAGAGTCTCATCGCGGTAGTACTGCCTTAGGATATTGCCTTTCCAGTCCAGCAAATCCGAATTGTCCCGGGCAAACTCATCCCAGCTTGGCTGACGACCACTCTGCTGACACCATCGCGCCACGCGTTCCCGAATTAGGAGCAGGAACGCCCAGGTGATCGTTTCGTGATACCGGTCGGGTTTACCGTTGGCTGCCGCAAAATTCATCAGGGCCGCCGAAAAACGACGCAATGCCTCAAGTGCCGGGAAGCGACACAGGTATAAAAAGCCCATCCGGACGTGGTCTGCGTGATGAAAATGCTCGCCGCGTAGGCTGCAATTTTCAAAGGCGGCCAGAAACTGATCATCGGTCACGAGATGTCTCCTAGCGCCAGTCGGCCGCTGTCGCTGCGCGCCAGAGCGGTGGCGCTGTCGACGAGCACCGCTTCAATCTGGAACTCTCCGCGAAGCACACGGGCATCGCCCCGTCCGCGTCTCCGGCCGGGGAGGAATCATGTTCGGCGCTTCTTGTTTCTGAGAGTTTGTGTTTTACCAACCTCGATCAGCCTATGGCTTGCACTTGCATCAAGATCGAGATCATAGAATTGTTTCAGGTTGCGAATGCGTGTGAGCGACGAAGCTTGAAAAGCGCACTTTCCGTCAAAAGCATGCAGCACGATGCCCTCCAACAGATCGCCTAAGGTCATGTCATGGTACTCAGCCAGGGCCTTCAGCACCTTGAGAAGGCGTTTTTCAATGCGTACGCCGGTTTGCACGCGTTCAATCACCCGAGACTTATTCGACATTGGTACCAGTGTACAAAGGTACCAATATAAATACAACTCCGAAGAACAAACGCTGCGACCATGGTTCCCGGATAGGCAGGCGAGCGCTGACGGCGCGCTCTTTCAAAAAGGTGCTCAAACCCTGCGCCTTTTTCATTCGCTCCACTGCGGCCGGGTCCTTCGGAAGTCGGAGCCATTCGATGGGGGCCTTTGTGGTTGGCGGTTCGAGTCCAGGGTTTAACCCTTGGCCAAAAAGACGGCTTAGCCCGGATCTGCAGAGTGACCGCGGCCGGCAATGGCTTGTCCTCGTTCTTACTCTGGGCTAGACGGTGTTTCCGCTCTCGAGTAGACTCTCGCCTGCAGCTTTCACCTGCCACCGTCGACGGCGTTTGCAAACCATGGATTGCTAGTGACGAGCCCACAAAAATTCTACGGCTGGAAGCTGGTCGGAGTCCTGTTCATATTGGATTTTCTGAACATGGGGTTCCCCTTCTTCGGCGGCGCAGTGATTAACACGTACATGCTGAAACAGATTCCCATGGCCCGTAGCACTTACGGTCTGGGTTTCAGCCTGTTGAATCTGTTCATCGGTCTGCCATCCGTGCTGGTCGCGGCGGCTATTTTGCGATGGAGCGCAAGGGCGGCCTTCGCCATGGGGTCGGCATTGATTTGTTTGGGAGCGCTTTGGCTGTCCCTGTTCGCCTCGAAACCTTGGCATTATCTGGCGGCGTATGGATGCGTCGTCGGCACAGGCATCAGCTTCAGTACGATTGTTCCGGTGACCACGGTGGCGGCGCGCTGGTTCCAACGCTACCGGGGAAGGGCGATGGCGATTGCGCTCAGCGCTTCCGGGCTTGCCGGTTTTGTAGGAGCCCCTCTTATCAACAAGATACTGGCGGCAAACGGCGGGAACTGGCGGCAAGCCTGGTTGGTAGTGGCCGGGATTGTAGTCGTGTCCGGGGTGACTGCTGCTTTGTTCGTGCGGGAGCGGCCAGAGGATCTAGACCAGACGGTTGATGGCGCCCCGGAAAAAGTCGGCGGAATGTCCTCCGTAGTGGCGGACCGTACTGTCGGGGAGCAGTCGTGGACGCCGCGCGAAGTCTACCGAACGCGTGCCTACTGGCTGGTCTTCATCGGCGGCATCGGCTGCCAATTCCCCTACTT
>PKYX01000339.1 GCA_003132825.1 Acidobacteriaceae bacterium | reverse complement strand
GGTCAAACTTCGGGACCAGGCTCCTCGGGGCCAGGCTCGACTCGCTCCTGTCAGGCACTGCTGCCGAACCTTGACTGGCACCCAGGTGATTCATGGACAGATATCTTGTGTCTACGTCTTTTCGACCAGGAAACGCTCCATTACGAGATTGTCCATCCCGCACTTGGAGAACGTGTCAAAAGCTTGGGCCGGCGTGTTTACGATCGGTTGGCCTTTGAGATTGAAGGACGTGTTGAGTACGACCGGAACGCCGGTAGCTTGCCCAAAGCGTTCGATCAAACGGTAATACAAAGGACTTTGGTTTCGGAAAACCGTCTGCAGCCGGCCGGTACCGTCCACATGGGTAACTGCGGGCAGCGAGCTGCGATGGTTCTCCCTGACCGGCACGACATACAGCATGTGCCTGGCAGGGTGGTGGCATTCGGCCTGCGGCAGATCAAAGTATTTTTCTGCACACTCGGCGAGTACTGAGGGGGCAAAGGGTCGATACGGCTCTCGAAACTTGATCTTGGCGTTGACGATGTCTTTCATGTCGGGATTGCGCGGATCGGCGAGAATGCTTCGATTCCCGAGCGCCCGTGGTCCCCATTCGAAGCGGCCCTGCGACCAGCCGATAACTTTACCCTGAACAAGGCGCTCGACCACGCAGTCGAGCAACTGATCATCATTTTCGAAATGCCGAAAAGGTATGTCATTCTGCCGGAGAAAATCGCTGATTTCCGCATCGGAATTATTTCGGCCCCAGGAAGCATGTAGCATGGTAAAGGTGCGAGGTTTTCCCAGCAAACAGCTGTAGGCCCACAAGGCAGCTCCTAGAGCGCCTCCGCTGTCGCCCGCCGCAGGTTGAATATATAGCTGCTCGAAACCACTCTCCTTGAGAATGCGCGCGTTCGCCACGCTGTTCAGGCCAACGCCGCCCGCAATGCAAAGCTGCTTGAGTCCCGTCTCGCGGTATAAGTGGATGGCCATGCCCAAAAGCAGCTCCTCGGTCACCTGCTGAATGCTGGCCGCGATATCGGCATAGTGCTGGTTCAAGTCGCACAGTTCGTTGTAGTTTCCTGGGGGAGCCCCGAAGTACTTCGGGAAGCCCGATTCCTTGGTGAAGAATTGCAACCCAGGCGGCCGAGGCTCGCCGAAGAGCGCCACGAATTTCTGGCTGTACGTCCGTTTCGTTGAATAGTGGAAGCAAAAGTATTCCATGTCGAGCGAAAAGGATCCATCCGGATTCGGTTGCACCAGCTTCCAGACCTTGTCCACATAGCGGGCTACTCCGTATGGAGCCATGCCCATCACCTTGTACTCGCCCTCATTCACTTCAAAACCCAGAAACGCAGTAAAGGCGCTGTAGAGCAGCCCGATCGAGTGGGGGAACTCGGTCTGCTTTAATAAGCGGATATCATTCCCGCGACCGACGCCGTAACTGGCTGTGGCCCATTCTCCGACTCCATCGACGGTGAGAATGGCCGCCTCGTCGAAGGGTGAACACAAGTAGGCGCTGGCGGCGTGAGAGAGGTGATGCTCACAGAACAGCACCTTCGCTTTGCTTATCCCGAGTTCGCTCTGGAGTGTGGCACCGACCCACAGCTTATCGATCATCCATGAGATCATGGACTCGCGGAACACTCTCCACGATTGGGGATAAGTCTGCAGGGTCGTCATCAGAATGCGGTCGAACTTCCGGAAGGGTTTCTCAAAAAAGACAACGTAGTCCAAATCCCTTCCTTCGAGTCCGGCCTGATCGAGACAAAACTGGATGGCGTTCCTGGGGAAGCCGTAGTCGTGCTTTACCCGCGAAAATCTCTCTTCTTCGGCTGCCGCGACAAGCATGCCGTCCTGTAACAACGCCGCTGCAGCATCATGGTAGTAGCAAGACACCCCGAGTATGTACACGATTCACTGCCTTTTGGCCCACCGTAGGTCATGGTTCTCGTCAGGGTGATCCAGCCACTGGGTTGGGCGGCGCTTCATTCGCAACGGATCTGAAAACAATCGGGAGATGATGCCGAACGGAAAAACGATAAGACCGTAGAAGACGGTCAGCAAGATCCGCGCCTGAAAGTTTCCGATCGCGTGGGCCACACGTTTCCAGGTCCGCAGCGCGCGCTTGAACATGGGAGTATTCCTAGAACAGCGTGTAGATGAAGGGTGCGATAGCCGAACTTTGTGCCAAGACAATGAGAACGCCCAGCAGGAAAAGCGTGACCAACATGGGCACAAGCCACCACCTCTTGGCACTCCAAAAGAATGACAGCAACTCGCCGACTGTTCCGAAGCGGGCAGCGGCAGTTCGTGCGGCATTCCCGGCGCCCATCGTGATCCTCCTGACGGCGTATTCTTTTGGATCTGAGACCGGAGTTAGAGCCTTACATGGGCTGGCGTTCCGGTCAGGCGAACCATGCCAAGCAAAACCCCGCACCATAGTACGCTCCCTGCGTGGCGAGCTGAAATCTAGCCGGCTAGGCGGAGCGCCGGAAATCCTGCTGCAGAAATGCTGGCACCCCGCCACAAGGAGTCGGTAACGCAACACAACCCGATTCAGGGGCAACTCGGAGCCGTCTCCGGCTGCAACCTCTTGGCGTCCACGCTCGGCTTTGGCAGTTTGACAATGTTCTTCAGCTGGCGATTGATCCACAATTCAATCGGAAAGCTGAAGAAATCGTGGTTTAAGCGCACACGAGCTGGGTAAGCGGTGAGATGTTGAATCGCTTTGGCAAAGCGGCCGTGGCCGGTGGTTGCGATGGGAGCACGATCAAACGCGATACGCAGATAATCTCGCATGGTCTGAACGCGCTGATGATCCTTGCCCTTGAGCCAGGGCAACACGGTGTAACGGGGGAAATAGTCCACCCACTCTTCCAAGGACTTGGGGACTTCAATGCCCAGCTTTGCCGCCTGCTGAAAAATGGGCGAGCCCGGGTACGGGGTGAAAATGTTAGTCCAGAACTCCGCCCCGGGAAACTTTTGACAGATATCCATCATGAAGCTGACCGTCTCGCGCCGTTCTTTCGGACCCTCGCCCGGGAAGCCAAAAATGATATTGAAGGACGGGATGACCCCGGCCTTTACGCATCGTTCCGTCGACTGGTAGATATCCCCCAGGACCTGGAAATCCTTGTTCATCAACTTCATCACGGTGGGTGAGGCGGTTTCGATGCCCTGGCAGATTTGGTGCAGCCCGGAGCGGCGAAGCAGGATCAGCTCCTCGATGCTGAGACGCGCCGTCAGATTGGTAGTGGCTTGAACGCTCCACTTGAAAGTGCTACCCGCACGAACCAACCCCTCCGCGATCTTCAACGACCGGTCAAGGTCGACCAGGAAATTGTCGTCAGCCATCCATAGCAAGTCGAGCCGGTAGCGTTTGGCGAGTTCGGTGGTCTCTTCGACCACCTGTTCGACCGGCAAGGCGTTCCATTTGCGTCCGTAGACTCCGGCATTGGTGCAGTAGAAACAATTGAAGGGGCAAGCGAGACTGGAAACATACATGGTCCAGCGGCGCCCGCAGACTTTCTCATAAGCGTCGAAATCCGCCAGGTGATAAGCCTTGGCGGGCAATTGGTCGAGCGTCTTCAGAGGACGTTCAGGGGTGAGGTGCATTTTGCCATCGCGCTTGAACCCGACGCCAAGAACGTCGTCGAGAGGTGCATCATCCCGCAAGCGGTTGGCAACCTCAAGCATACTGTCTTCGCCCTGTGCCCGAACGATGATGTCCACGTAGGGAGCCTCGAGCGTCTGACCGGGCAGCAGAGATGGATGCCAACCTCCCAGAATTATGGGGAAGTCAGGGTTCCATTTCTTGATGGTCCTAGCGACATCCACGGTCTCGCGGATCATTGGGCCGGTTACAACAGAAATACCTAGGCAGAGGGCATCCTTCACCTCTTCCATGACCCGCTTCTTGTAGTCGGGCGTGATCGTCGAGTCGATGATCAGAACTTCGTATCCCGCATTCAAAAGCGGAGTGGAGATGGCCAGGATGCCCAAAGGAGCCGTCGCCTCGATGCTTGAAAAAGAAGCGACAAAAAACACGATCTTTTTCGACGATTTCACGGGGAGTGCCTTTCAGTATTTCGTCTTGACCAGACTTAGGCGCCGTTTACTCCCAGCCAAACGGCTTGACCTGACACCGGGCTCTAGTCGCGCCCTGCTCAATCCGATCTCGGAACTTCTGGGCAGGCCACGGCGTCTCTGAACGGACCTAGGGTCAAGTAGCAGAAAGGTACCAACCAGCCTCGGAAAGTTTGTCTCTAAATTGTCAACATTCTGCAAAATCCGTCGACGTTTCTGCATGACAAAGAATCCGCATTACGATCGGCTCGTTGTTCCCATCGGCATTGACTCAAGGTTGAAGAGCGTTCAGGAAAATGACAGAGTTTTGACAATTGTGTGACAAATGCCTCTCACCGGGATCCTAGCTTGGAATATCCTGCCGCACATGCGATTCTTTTGAGCAAAATGCCCCGGAGCAGAAAAGTCGTACTGTTTTATCCGCCCTATGCCGGGCCTCCATTGGGGGCGCCGTTGTGCCTGCTGGCGCTGGCATCTCCTCTGCTCGAGGCGGGATTCGAAGTCAAGCTGGTAGACAATCTGATGTCACCCGACTTCGAAAATGTGATCCTGCGCGAGACCGAGGACGCGCTCTGTTTGGGCATCTCAATCCTCACCGGCCCGATGATCGGTTCCGCGATCCGGATTGCGAAAAGAATGAGACTGAGTCGCCCTGACCTGCCCATTCTGTTTGGCGGCTGGCATCCCACGCTGGTTCCAGAACAAACACTCAAGCCGGATTTCGTCGATGCCATCGTGCGAGGACAAGGTGAGTTGACCTTAGTCGAGCTGGCGCAACGACTGACGGATGGCAAGGACTGGCATGGTGTGCGGGGCCTCTCGTTCAAAGACGAAGCGGGCACGCATCATGAACCGGAGAGACCAGTTGCAAACATCAACGATCTGCCGGCGCCCGCGTATCACTTGGCGAATGTCGATGTTTATGCGGCTGCCACTGGCGTGCGGCAACTGGCCTATGCGAGCAGTGTTGGATGCCCTTACGCCTGCAATTACTGTACCGACATGGTCTTTTACAAGCGCCGCTTCAATGCCTACCGCGCCGACCGAGTAGTCAGCGATCTGACTGAGCTTGTTCCACGCTACGGCATCGAGGAAGTCGCGCTTCTAGATTCCAATTTTCTGGTTGACATCAAGCGAGCGGTCGCGATTGCTCGAGGGATCGTCGAGAGCGGCCTCAAATTCAACTGGGATTTCCAGGCTTCCACTGACTTCGTGGCCAGGATGAGTGAGGACGACGTCCGCTTGTTGGGTGAGAGTGGCGTGAACCATATGGGATTTGGCACGGAATCGGCGTCTAAAGATGTGCTGGCTTTGATGAATAAGAAACACGAGCGCATAGAAGACATGGTGGACACGGCCCGCAAGGCGGAGCTCGCAGGGATTCACGTTACATTCAATGTCATTCTCGGATACCCGGGCGAAACCGAGGCGGATCGCCAGCAAACGTTTCGTATCATGAGCGAGATCGCTAAGGAATATTGGAATGTCAGCTTTTCCCCGAACATTTTCACTCCCTACCCGGGGATTCCAATATGGCCGCAACTCAAGGAAATGGGGCTGCCGGAACCCCAGTCGCTCGAGGAATGGGAGAATCTGGCTTTAGGATTTAATGTGCTCCCTTGGCTACAAGGAGAAGAACTCCGCCGGCTCCGGCGCAGCCTCGAGTATTTCCTGCTGAACAACCAGATCCGCAAGGCGACAAAGAAGAATGCTTGGTTGCGACAAGGGTTTCGCCGGGCCCTCGGCGCACCCGTTCGTTGGCGTATCAACAAGAACCGCTACTCATTCCCTTGGGAGCTGTGGGTTTCTCGTGCAGTGGAGCGCGTAACCACCCGGCGATCGCTCCTCACAGGTCAACAACTGAGCCACCGAATACAGGAAGTTTGCTGATGTCGTAACGTCGGACCTACAGCGTGCCACGGTGCCCTCGTCCCAGCCCTTCCTACTTTGATTGCAGAGCCCTGGTCAGGGCCTCCCACGGCTTAATGGCGGCAGATCCCTTCGGAACCAGGAGCGCCCATCCCAACCCCGCGCAGTACAACAGCCCGCCGCATGCCACCTGAAGAACCAGCGATTGATAGTGGTGGGCCGGAAACTCTTGTCTCATGAACCAGAGTATCGCGGCAAGCGGCACAGAGAGACTCAAGGGCAGCACGTAAGCCTGGCTGAGAAAGGTCGAGAGCGGAATGCCCAGTTCGCGACAGACGTGGCGCGGAAGAAAAAATAAACTCGTACACGTTAGTGGAATCGCCGTACCGAGTGCCACACCAACAATTCCGAAATGGGCCAGCAACAAGATGCTCAAAGTCACGTTGATGGCTCCTTCGACCAAGAACACTCCGGCTAGCGTTCGGTGCTTGCCGATGCCGAGAAGGATCTTCGTTGAAGTTGCCTGCGCCAGGTAGATGGTCTTGGACACGGCCAAGATCACCAATACGAGATAGCTCGGAAGATACTTGGCGCCCACCCAAACCTCGATGATCGACCTGCCGAGGATCACAAGAATCGCGCACAGGGGAAAGATTATGAGTGCGCACGCCCGATTTCCAGACACCAGAGTCTTCCGCAGACGCACCACATCCCCAGTGGCATGAAGGTGGCTGGACAGAGGAGTGATCGTTACCGCCATACTCCGCACGGCGGCAGTCGAGTATTCGACTAGTTTCGATCCGATCGAAAAATAGGCGATTGCACTCGAAGAAAGCAGCGCTCCGATAAGGATCGGGTCCGATTGGAAGCGGAGTTTGTCCGCCAGAAGAATCACAAAGGCAAACGCACTGTAGCTCAACATCTGCCAAAAGGAGNNTGATAATCAGATAGCCGAGCAGGCTCATCCCGACCGTGATAGCCCCAATCGCAACCAACCCACCCCCTTCGGTCAGCGCAATTAGAATCAGCAGGCCGCGAAGTAACGTAACTCCGACTTGGCTAAGATGTAGCCAGGGAAACTTCTGTAAGCCCTCGAGAACTGCTGCGAATACGCCCAAAGGAAAGGATAATGCCGCGCCGGCGCCAAC
>PKYX01000471.1 GCA_003132825.1 Acidobacteriaceae bacterium | reverse complement strand
TCTGCGGCTATTTTATCGAAAAGATGCTGCGCGTCGCGCGTGTGGAAATCACGCAAGCGGATATGGCCGACGGCATTCTTGACGTGATTTTTGTACATATCCGTGTAGCTTTTTATTGTACTGGGGCGGAGTTTCTTGAGGCGGCTGGGAAAATATCTCTTCTCGGTGAATTCAGCGATCGTCATTGCAGCTTCGGGCTGCGCATCGCCGGAATTTACGGGCGAGAGTACCGGCTCTATGAGCGGTCGCAGGTCGCGTTTCGATCGATAATCATCGGAGTATCGCGCGAGCTTTTCGCACACCCGGCGCCGAATGGGACGGCCGTCTTTGAGTTCGTCGCGGTAATAGCGGACGTACCAGCTACCGTTTCGGCGAAAGACCTGGCCTCTTTGCATGAGGTTCGCTTTTCGCCTCCTGGGAAAGCCATGTTACCACCATTCCCCAGTCGAAACGAATATAGCGCCCCAAGCGTAGACACGGGATTGGATTGCGGCATCGCGCGCGCGTTTTTTCATAAACCCATGACGGCGGAACCTTGAGCCGCTCGGCGACTTCTTCGGGCGTGAGGATATTTTCCGGGCGCAGAGTCGGGGAGATGTGGAGGAAATGGATCTTGGTCCGGTCGGTGACATCATTAATGTCGAGCTTCGTGACCGGCCACTCCTGCGCGCGTTTCAGGAGTACGCTGAGGACGCCCATGATCGCCGATTGTAGCCCAGAATAATGGTAATGTGGGCCTACGGAGCGTGGTTGGCCATGCCTTACGACTCGGATGAACAGCGACGGATTGCGAAAGCTGCGCGGGAAGCGATGGGCGGAGCGGCGCCTCAGAACGAGGTGGTGTATCAGGCAGAGAGAAAAAAGTTTGGTTTTTATAGTTGGGTGTTAGTGGCAGTCGTCGGATTGGTACTCTTTTTTGGCGGGCATGATTTGTACCTCTGGTACGTGACGTACGATACCTTTCATGTTGCTGATGTGGTTGAGTGGGGGCTTGATAGTGGCGGAGGAAGAGGGACGCGATTGCCAGTGAAGCTCTGGCGTGGCGANNCGGTGATCGAGTCGGCTCAGGTTATGGAATACCCGAAGGAGAAAGGCAGCTCCGGGCCGCCGAGGTTGTTTACGCGGATTTCATGCGATGTGATCGATCCGGCGACCGGGAAGCAAGACCCGAAATATGCGAGCGGAGTGTCGGTGGACATGGTGGGTGCGGTTAAGCTCAAGTGATCTAGAACGGTACCATCAATGAGCGCGGCATTCTTCGGGATGTCCCGATTTTGTAGTTATCGGGGGATTGCTAAAACGGCCTCGGCGCTTTGTGCTTGCGCGGCTTTTTTGTTTTGTGAACTCTCGGCTCCGTCATTTCGCGAGCGAGCAAACGCCACAGCGTTCTGATGGGCAGCAGGATGGTGGCCATGATGAGCCACGCGGGCTGCCTGAACAGGTTTGGGATGTTTGCATTCCGTGCCCATACCCATAACCAGTTCGATGTTCTGGTCTGTTTGATCGATTGATAGTTGCGGGGGGTTAGTTTCCTGCGCCCTGGTTGTCCCGCGACACCAGAGCGGTTTATCGTTCCCTGTCGTCCGGCCCTCGGTCTCTGTCGTCACGGCCCTTCTTGTCTTTATCCCGCTCGTTCTTTTTTGCAGATTCGGCGATTTGGTCTACGAGGTCGCCGTAGCGGTCTTTGGAAGGTTTGCGCGGGCGCCTGGGCCTGCCCTGCTCGGGCTGTTCCTTGCCCTGGTCCTTGTCCTGCTCTTTGCCGCGCCCAAGGTCGCGAAGTGCCTGGCGGGCTTCCTTGGATTGCGCTTGCCAATATGCGACCTTGCCGCGCTCCTTGACGGCCTCGTCGCTGTTGAGCCGCCCGGTGATGAGTTCCGACTGTTTGGCGATACGCTCGCCGGTCAACGCGAGATAGTCGGCGCCCTCGATGCGTTTTCTGAGTTCGAGGGATTGGCGTTTGACGGGGTCGTTTTCCTCGGCGATCTGCTTAGTGTAGGTCTCGCGCTCCTTGATGAAAGCGGCGTACTCGGCCATGGCAGATTTTGCAAGCGAGCCATACGGGTCCGCCATATCGTAGTGGGCCGCCAGCGCCGCGCCGTAGCGCATACCGGCTTCGCGGAAGTAGCCCTGGGCCTGTTGTTCCTGAATGGCGCGGGCGTTGGCGTCCTTGAGTTTTTGTTTTATTTCCTGCGCGTTTTGGGCGACTTCGGCATTGTGTTTGTCGAATTCGGCTTTGCGGTTTAGCTCTTGCTGGCGGGCATATTCGCGCCGCATCTCCTCGGCCTGAGCGGCATTGCGCTGAGCGTTTTCCCAGGCGAGTTCTTCAACGCGCTTGTTATATTCCGCGAGCTTTTGTTGCCGGTCGGCCTCGGTTTTGGCGATGTTTTCCTGGCGGGTCTTCTCGTCGTCGGCGATCTTCTTGAGGCGGTCCGCTTCGTTCCTGGCTTCCTGGTCCTGGCGAGCCTTCTCCGCATCGGCGGCGATGCGCTGACGTTCCTGCTCGTCCTTCGCGGCTTGGTCTTTACTGAGGTCGTCCGGCATATGATCCGGTCGGCCGCCAGAGCTTCCGGGCGGCGCCTGGCCGGGAGGATACTCCATGCCTGTGGGCGGTTGCAACGGTTCCCGCTGCGGGGGTTTGTCGGTGTCGCGGGACGGCCCTGCCGCGTCGCCGGTCGCCTTCAGGCGCTGCAATTCGGCAAGGTGTTCCTCGGCCTTCTTCAGGTCGGCCTGAAGGCGGTCGAGTTCCTCGTTTATGCTTTTGAGTTCCCGGTTCTGCTCCATTCTGTCGGATGTCTTTTTGTATTTGCGCTCCATGCCGCGCGCAGCCGGGCCTTCGTGGATTGTGGGTTCGCGGATGATGCCTTGGTCGAGAAGGCTTCTGTGATCGATGCGCTCCGCGAAGCCCTCATGTTCGANNAAAAGATGTCATCTTTGTTCCAGCTTCTGTTTTTGTGGTCGGCGAAAGTTTCGCCGTCTATATCGCGCATCGTGACCATAATATGGGCATGGACATTGCGGGTGTCGCTGTCGCGGCCCGGCTCATGTATGGCAATGTCCGCGATCATGCCCTTATCGACAAATTGCTCTTTGACGTATGCGCGAATCAGATCGATGTTCTTGTCGATCGGGAGTTCTGACATAAGCGAGATGTCTATGGAGCGGGCGAGCTGGCTGTTTTTGCGGTCCTCGAATTCTTCCACGCCATTCCACAGCGCGGCGCGGTCGCGCATCCATGCGGGCGCATTGTCCGGCGCCATGATGTCGGTATAGAGGATTCCATGGCGACGGCCGTAGTCAAAGGTCTTGTCGATGCGCTGGTCATGAATGACTTCTCCGGAGCGGTAGGCCGCGCTGGCGACCGCGCTGTGACCCTTGCTGCGCTGGATTATGGAGACGTGGAAGTGGTAGATCGCCATGGGCGACTACCTGGCGCGCCGCTGCGCGCATGTGGGAATGTAGGGGACCCCACACCCGGCGCTGAGTGTGCCGGACCGTGGGATCGGGGCGCGGAAGCCCCGTAGCTGGGGGTGCCGGGGGAGCAAGGCTCCCCTGGTGCTGGGTCTCGGGAGCAAGGCTCCTGAGCGCACACAAACCCCGAAGGGGTTTGTATAAGTGCGCCCTTGCCTTCGGCTCGGGATGGCCCTTCGGTCCATGGTTTCAGCCCCTGGTTGCCGCCGGTTTTTCGTCCTTTGGGCGGGTAGGTGTTTGAAAATTATGGCATTAGGAGATTGTGAACCATTTTGCCGTAATATCCAAGATTGCGATATGGAACGGAGGTCAAAATGGCTGGGCATCGCAAAACGCTGGAAGAGCAGGATCTGGAATTGGAGCAGGATATCGAGGCAAAGAGGCAGAGGCGAGCCACGGTGCAAGCCAAAATCAAGAAGCGGAATAGGGATCGTGATACCCGCCGGAAGATCTTGACTGGTGCATTTGCAGAAAAAGAATCGAGGTCGAATGCGGAGGCTAGGGTGTTAATGGAGAGGGCGATTCGGTCGCATATTTTAGAGCGGGACAAGTACGTTTTCCCAGAGCTATTTCCCGATGCAAGACCGCCGAAACGCCCAGAATATCAGGTCGAAGGTGCGGAGGCGGAGCGGGCGGAATTGAACTAATTTTCACTGTCGCCCAGGCGATTTGTTGATGTAGGATAAGCGGCAATACAAGGGGGCGTATGGCTCCTGGCCGCAAGTCGATTGATGACCAGATCGCGGACGAACAAAAGAGGGCCGACGAAGCCCGCGCCCGGATTGCCTCCCTCAAGGCCCGTCAACGTACCGTTTCCCGCAAACAGGATAATCATCGCAAGATCATCGTGGGCGGCGCTTGCATGTCGCATATGAAGATTGACCCGCAGTTCCGCAAGGGGCTTATGGTGGCGTTAAATGCTGCGGTGACGGACAAGAAACAGAGGGGCGCAATCCCCGACCTTCTGGACGAGCAGGCCTTCGCTGAGGCTATGCGGGCCACGGCCAAGCTAGCAGCGAGTGAAGCGAAGGATGCGGCTGAGAAGAAAACGGTACAAGGGAAACAAGCCCCGCCGCGATAGGGGTGATTTAAGCCAGAACCTCCCGGCAATTCGGCATGCTCTCGGGATAAGGGCACCCCGAGAGCAAGCGCGAGCGCTAAGCGACTATGACTGAATATGGCTGGCATCCTCGGCAGCGCGAAATGGTCCACCAGTGCGGGATCTGCCCGCCAGTTCGCCCAGAGCGGGAACGGCTTCTTCTTAGGTCATCCCATCCGCGTCGATAACTTCCATCCCATCACAGAGAATTTCGTATATTTCC
>PKYX01000027.1 GCA_003132825.1 Acidobacteriaceae bacterium | reverse complement strand
GCAGAGCTTGTTCCCGCCGAAAATCCTTTCCAAGCAAACATCAATATCAGCAACGCACCAAGAATTCCGGCGAATCGCTTGAATTTTCTCATCGTCGATCTCCTAGTTTGTGATGAAGGGGGAAATGCGGCTCTCATGCCGCATCTTCGAGTTACTTATTTATTCGATCGATTGCGTTTCGATGGATTGACTGCAAATCAGACGACGGCTACNNGGGATCGGCGGTTTGGCAACATGCAGAGACATATGATGCTCGGCATTCAATTGCGCGGCAAGAAATATGACAAGCACTATCCGCAAGCGCGACGCCTTTCGCCAACGAACGAGCCAGGGCAGGAAGCCCGTCGACGGCGGGGCTTTCTTTCGCTGGACCGAGGTCCAGCTCCCCTGCTGAAGCAGGGGGCTCCCTCCGAAAGGCACGCCGGAAGGCCATGAACTGATTCACGACGGAACACCGAACTGCATTGATGCGCTGTTCACGCGTCTGTAACGAAACACTAACAAAGCGATAGTACGGTGTGCGGAGAACACCGAGAAACCGCCTGACGACAAGAACAAATTTGGAAAGCTAATCTCTAGAATCCCTTTGCGCGGCGCCGCAGTTTTTCGCTGCTCGGCGCGCAGCACGCAGCGGCGGATAAGCTGCACTCATCGCACACGAGGTAATTACCGATGGCAAGCGAATCAGCAGTACTCGATTCAAAATTAGGAGCAGGGCCGGGCCGAATCGGCGTGATGATTTTCGGCGTCGCGCTGCTGATCGGATGCATCTACGCCGGAAGCCATCTCATCAAAGATCTTTCGGGCGTTCACAACGCCAGCATCCTTCCATATCTGCTGCTCGCTGGGGCGCTGCTGATTGCACTTAGCTTTGAGTTCGTAAACGGATTTCACGACACCGCCAATGCCGTGGCCACGGTCATCTACACCCATTCTCTCGAGCCGCACATCGCGGTGGTGTGGTCCGGGTTCTGGAATTTCTTGGGGGTGCTGACCTCGAGCGGATTGGTTGCTTTTGCCATCGTCTCACTGCTGCCGGTCGAACTGATCCTGCAGGTGGGAAGCAAGGCCGGGTTCGCCATGGTATTCGCGCTGTTGATTGCGGCCATTATCTGGAACCTCGGAACCTGGTATTTCGGGCTGCCGGCGTCGAGTTCGCACACCCTGATTGGCTCGGTCATCGGCGTAGGAATCGCCAACCAACTGATGGCGGCGAAGACCGGCACGAGCGGTGTGGACTGGGGGCAGGCGGTCAAGATTGGGGAGTCGTTGCTACTTTCGCCGCTCATCGGCTTTGGCGTGGCCGCGTTGCTGCTGCTGGCTTCAAAAGCCTTGCTGAAGAACAAGAAGTTGTACGAGGCGCCCGCGGGCAATGCCCCACCTCCGTTCTATATTCGAGCGCTGCTGGTCCTCACTTGCACCGGNNGGCATGGGGCTGATCATGCTGATTCTGATCGGAACCGTCCCTACCGCCTACGCGCTGAATCATGCGGTCACGCCGCAGCAATCCCAGGACTTTGTTGCGGTTTCCCAGCAGGCCGCCGGCGTCCTTGACCATTACGTTTCGCCCGATGCCGTGATCGGCGATGCGCGCGATGAAGTAACCGACTACATCCGCACCAAACAGTTCACTCCCAATACCGTGCTGGCCATGCGCCAACTGATTGCCGATATTGGCAATGAGACGGCGCTGTTCGGGGATCTCTCCAGGGTCCCGAATGACCGGGTGCGCAACTTCCGCAACGACATGTATCTGACCAGCGAGGCCCTGCGTCTCCTACAGGCCAAAGGTCACGCACAATTCTCCGGCTCCGACGCGGCTGTGCTGGCGAACTACAAGAAGCACGTCGACCTGGCGACGCGCTTCATTCCCATCTGGGTGAAGGTCGCGGTTGCCATGGCGCTCGGACTCGGAACCATGGTCGGCTGGAAGCGGATCGTGGTCACGGTCGGTGAAAAGATCGGCAAGGACCACCTGACTTACGCGCAGGGCGCGGCGGCGGAGATTACCGCCATGTTCACCATCGGCGCCGCCGATTACATGGGTTTGCCCGTCAGTACGACCCATGTGCTGTCCTCAGGCATCGCCGGAACCATGACGGCGAATCACTCCGGGCTGCAATGGGGGACGGTGCGCAATCTCATCATGGCATGGGTGCTCACCTTGCCCGTGGCCATGATGCTGTCTGGATTCTTGTTCTGGGCCTTCCGCACGATGTTCTAGGCGGCAGGGCAGGAGAAGTGACGAGAGGCGGTGCCCCAGCACCGTCAACTGCTTTTTCCGTCCACTCCTGCGGCCCCACTGCGCCTTCCGCTATACTAGATCCATGCCGGTATTCAAAAACATTGCAGCGATTGCCAAGGGCATGAGCATCACCTTCATGGAGATGTTCCAGCCGACCATTGTCGAGAACTATCCCGACGGGCCGGGGCCGCTGAAGGGCGCGAAGTTCCAGGAACGCTATCGCGGCGTGCACGTGCTGCAGCGCGACGAGAACGGTCTGGAAAAATGCGTTGCCTGCTTCCTGTGCGCGGCCAATTGTCCTTCGAACTGCATCTATATCGAAGCTGCGGAAAACACAGCGGATAACCGGGTGTCAGGCGCCGAGCGTTATGCCAAGGTCTACAACATCGACTATAACCGCTGCATTTTCTGTGGATATTGCGTCGAAGCCTGCCCGACCGACGCCATCACCCACGGTCACGGATTCGAAGTTGCCACGTTTAACGTCAGCAACCTGGTCTACCGCAAGGAGCAGATGCTGGCCCCCATGCCGGCCCATATGGGAGCCAACGCGGTGTTCAACCAGGACGAGGTCGCAGCCGGCGCACCTTCGTTGCCTGTACAGGGGAGCTAGAGTTCAATAGTGGAACTGGACTACTACTGGCGTAAGGACGGGCATCTGGTTCAGCCTGCCGCCAGTCCACTCCCCGCGTAAGCAGGGATTTCTCGCCACATTGAGCGTATCTCGCCTTCATACCTTCTGACCTGGGAACAGCCTGCTAGCGCAGGCGAAGCACCATGAGGTTTTCATCCACGTAGGTGTCTGCGATCTTCAAGGCGTGGACGTCTCGGCCGTACAGTTGAAATCCCAGGGATTCATAGAGGCGTTGGGCGGGCGTGTTGTGACTGGCCACGGCCAGGTTGATCAGCTCTAAGCCCGGTTGGGAGCGCGTGATGTGAAGAAGCTCGTTCATGAGCTTTCGCCCGACCCCCTGCCTGCGATGGTCCGCGGTGACATAAACACCCCAAATGTGCCCGCGGTGAATTTCTTTCTTATTGGGCAGCCGGTAGAAACCGGCATTGCCGACAAGCTGCATGCCGGAGAACGCACCGAGGACAAAGTCGCCGGAGAGGGAACTGGCACGCAAGCGGGCAACGGCCTGTTCGACGGGCGCAGCTCGGTGCTCCTCGGCGGACTGCCCAAAGGAGCGAGGTTCCTCTACCAGGGCTTCTAGACGGAGAGTCCAGAAGACAGGGGCGTCGGCTGAGGTCAGAATTCGGGTTTCGACGGGCATAGAGAGTAAGTCTAAACGCCCCAGGATGTCAGGATCATCTCCCAGATCGAGCTCGACAAGCGACACCTACTTCCGTCCTTTGCGAAAGCCGCTCACAAATCTTCTTGCCGCTCGTCTATTCCGCGTCTGAGTTCGCCCAGCATTCAGCTGGCTCGAGGTCCCAGGTTTGCGCAGATATTGGTTGGGATGGCTCTGCCTTCGCTTGTGCTCAGAGGGGAGGCGTCCCTGCCGCAAAACTTTCAGTCCCTAGAGGAAAAAATCATGGACTCGCGAGTCTTCTTTTCGACTGCGCTGCTGGCGGTGGCTCTATTCCATTCTGTCGCCATGTTGGCCGACGCCCAATCAAGCCCCAGCCCGGTCCTGACTAGAGAAGCGGGCCGGGCGAAACTTTCGGCGCTTGAACAAAAGGCCGAGGCCGGCGGCGCGCATGATCAATACCTCCTGGGACTGGCGTACATGACCGGGTCTCGCGTCTCTCAGGATTACAAACTAGCGGCAGAGTTGGTACAAGGCAGCGGCAGCACCGGGCGAAGTTAATGCCGTATTCGACCGCACCACCCGCCATCGCGCCCAAGAAACCTAGGGAGTTCTGTGCAATGGCCGATTCCATGCCGATCTTCGCAATGTCCGATAATAGGTATTATGTAAAGTTCGAGCAAAGGTCATCATCCAGTATCGATGAAAGCGCCCGATACGGCGTGATGTCAACGCCATCTATTGATGCGAACAACAGGAATCGACGTGGGAGGATCTTGGAGCCGGTCGCACCCGCAAGCCGGTTTTACATCTTGTATCGGCCCAGATCCTCGTCGTTCAGACCTTCCAGCCATTTGCGCAGGTCTTCGCTGGTCACGCGATCGGACGCATTGGCTGCGAGCTTGGAGCTTTTGAGAACCTCGTCGTCGACAAAGATGGGACAGTCGACCCGTAGAGCCAGAGCCAGAGCATCGGAGGGCCGGGAATCAATGCTGATGACGCGACCTTCGCGTTCCACCCAGATCACAGCGTAAAACGTGTCTTCCCGCAGCTCGGTCACGACCACCTTGTGAACCGCGGTGTCGAGCCCGACCAGCACGTTCTTGATCAGGTCATGGGTCATCGGACGAGGGGTAGAAACCTTCTCAATTTCGAGAGCAATGGCGTTGGCCTCGTAGACTCCCACCCAGATGGGAAGAACGGTTTCGCTGCCGATGTCCTTGAGGATCACAATCGGCATGTTGGTGACGGGGTCCATCATTAGGCCACGGATTTTCATTTCGACTTCCATCGGATCCCCGCCTCCTCCGCCCGTTATATCACCATTTCGCCTAAAAGACTGTTGGGAAAGCTGGTGCTGACGCGCACTTGGACATAGGAGCCCACAGCCGGCAAGTGCTCCGGCGGCGCAGTGAAATTCAGCGTCTTGTTTTGCGAGGTGCGGCCAATCCATTGGGCGCGGGGATCATTCTTCCCTTCAACCATTACTTCGGTGATTTGCCCAACCAGCTTGGCGTTTCGAAGCTTCTGGATGTCACGTTGCTTTTCCTGCAAGACGGTCAAGCGGCGAGACTTCTCGCCGTCCGGGATGGCGTCGTCCAGCTTCAGAGAGGGAGTGTTCGGACGCGGCGAATACTTGAAACCGAAGATGCCGTCGTATTGAACCATCTCGAGGAGGGCAAGGGTGTCCTCGAAGTCGGCTTCGGTTTCGCCGGGGAAACCGACAATGATGTCCGAGGTGATGCTGATGTCGCGTTTGGCGGACTTCATCCAGGCGATGCGCTCCAGGTACTGGTCGCGGGTGTAAAGACGCTGCATGGCATCCAGCACGCGGGTGGAGCCGCTCTGGACCGGAAGATGGACATGGTCGCACAGCGTGGGGACGGAGTCGATGGCGTCGATGATGTCGCGGCCGAAGTCTCGGGGATGGGACGTAGTGAACCGGACGCGGCGAATGCCGGGAGTCCCACCAACCGCGGTCAGCAGTTCGGCGAAGCTCTTCTTCCCTGCTGAATCCTTGTAGGAATTCACGTTCTGGCCGAG
>PKYX01000223.1:8027-11063 GCA_003132825.1 Acidobacteriaceae bacterium | reverse complement strand
ACGTCGTGAAGCTCGGTTTGACTCAGACCCTGACCCTTGAGCGTTACCAGGCAAACCGGCAGGCTGGAGGCATCGAACTTCAGAACTACAGGCGGCAAGGTTCCCGGAGGCAGGCGTTTCAGGTCGGCCAGAGCGAGATTGGAGAGCTCGGTGACGTCCGCATCGGCATTGGTTCCCGGCTGAAAATAGACTTTGATCATGCTCACCCCGAGCAGTGAGCGCGACTCCATGTGATCGATGCCGCTGGCCAGGGTGAAAAAACGCTCGAGCGGATTGGTAATGTCCACCTCAATATCTTCGGGCGGCATCCCGGAGTAGAAGGTCGCCACCACTACCTCGGGCAGATTGATAGTCGGGAACAGATCCACCGGCATGCGCGCCACACTGGTGACGCCAATGACCGTCAAGATCAGGCAGACAACGATAATGAAGTACGGATTACGAATCGAAAAACGCGGCATCTTGGTTCACTCGGGGAGAGCCCTAATTCGCACCCTCCTGATACTCCATCACCTGCACGACTTGGGGATGAACCTTTTGTCCGGGCTTTAAACCGCTGCGATCGCTGACCACAATTTGTTCCCCCTCAGATAGACCCGAGACCACTTCCGCGTCGTTGGCGGTTTGTAGTCCTAGCGTTACCGGCCTGTCTTCGAGCTGATCCTGGCGGTTGACGACGAGCACGCTCGTCCGATCCCCTTGGTGGTTGATCGCCTGCAAGGGCACGGTTAGCACGTTGTCTTTCTGCTCCAGCGTCAAATCAGCCTCGGCGTATATTCCAGGCACTAACAAGCGTTGCGGATTGGCTACGTCCACCTCGGTATGCATGGTGCGCGTGTCTTCCTTCACATCCACGGAAAACCGGGCGACCTTGCCGGGGAAAGTCTTGCTCAACGAGGGCACGCGGACGTTGACAGGATCGCCCACGCGGATGTAGCGGACGTAGGATTCCGGAACCGGAATCACCAAGCGGAATAGGCTGTCCTGGGATAGCTTCACGATCGGCATCGCCTGCGTACTGGAAGCCGTGCCGGCTTGCACCAGGGTGCCCAGATTGGCGTAGCGCTCCGTAACCACACCCGAGAACGGCGCTGTGATCTTCGAATAGTCGTATAGGGTTTGATCGTGTACGAATTTTGCCTTGGTGGCGGAGAGGTTGCTCTCGGTCGCTCGCAGAGCCGCCTCAGCCGACTCCATTTGAGACTGCGCTGCCAAATCCTTGCCCTGCGCATCATCCACTTCTTGCTGCGCCACGATGCCGGGCTGCGTCTGAAACACGCTGTTCAAGCGGCTGTATTCGAGGTGAAGAACCTTGCCTTGGGCCTGATAACGCATCAGTTCGTGCTGCGCCCGTGATATTTCGTCGGACGCGTTGGTGATCTGCGCCTGATCCTCCTGCAACTGATCCTGCAATTCTGGGATCTCGAGAGTGGCCATGACCTGTCCGCTTTTCACATGCGTTCCGTAGTCAACGTAGAGTTTCCTAACGTAGCCGGCTTCTTTGGCGTAGACATCGATCTCCTCGAAGGGGACTAATTCGGAAGACAATGTGATGTGCCGGCTGAGAGTTTTCTTGGCCGCGGAGGTCACGCCGACTGTGGCGGGGGCACTTGCCTCAGCGCTCCTACTGCCCCCGGCACAGGAAGACAGGCCGACTGCGAGCAACGCCGCGAGGCCCGCGGTTACGCGGGAGAGGGGAAGGTTGAGCGGGCCCGTTCGCGGGCGCTTTCTACCGCCAAGGTTGCAATTCTGATTCATAACGAGCCTTCTCCGGCATTGCTGCCGAAAATTCCCACTAACCCAACTCCCCGATCAACTGACGCAATTTATCCACGGAAAAATCGCTCGAGCGGCATAAGTCGATGAGCTTTTGTTCAGACTGTTCTAGCTTGGCCGCAACGGTCGGGATTTCTGCAGCGATCTCTTTCGGCACAGTCAGCAATCCGTGACGATTGCCATGCAGAAGATCCCCCGGGCGCACTTCCAATCCGCCGACCTTGACCGTACATCCGAAGTCGAAGAGGTGGGAATAAGCGTGCGACACCGCTACATTGCCTGCAAACAGATGCAGTCCGAGTTTGCGGATTCCAGGCAGCTCTCGAACCGCACCATTGGTCACGTATCCCACGCACCCCAAAGCCACGAGTATCGCGCCGTGGCCATCTCCGACCAACGCTCCGACTCCCGCGGGTTTGTCCATGTCCTCCAAAACAACGATCCGCGGCGCGGGTATCTCGAGAATGCTATTCCACCAATCCGTCCGGTCACGAAACCTGCGTCCTGCCACCGGCGGCTGTCCGCTCCGCAAACGGGCCGTGGCCGCATATCCCACCATGGGAGGAGCGTCTTCGAACACACATCGAATGCTGGCATCGGCGAATCCGGCATTGCGAAGCCTCAGGTCAAAAGTCTCGATCGCATTTGAAACCATGCAAGTATCCAGCTGGCGAAGAGCGTCCAACTTCTTCCCGATCAGCACGGGCTGAAGAGCCATGCGTCCTCCTTCGGGGGCTTCCAGTGGAGCCCCAAACCCGTCTCGATCAGTCGCGTTGCCAAAGTCGCTGACAACAATCAAGAAGGCTCGAATGTCGGCTCTAGCAAATGTTAGATATCTATTAGCTTGAAACGGCGTAAAACAAGAATTTCGATGAAGGAGGGGGACGGTTACAGAGGTTCTCGTCCAAAAGGGGATTCTGGATACGCGGGCCTAGGCTGGCCACGCGGGGACCGAATGACGCAGGCTTCAGAATGCTGAAACTCACCATCGGTGCAACCCATTGGGCCGCATCCCGATCGAGATGCTGCCGCTTGGCTTCCAAGGATCGGCGCTGCAGCGATTTTATAACTTGAACTTGATTGGTAGCGTGAACTTGAGAAACGGCTGAAATCCAGTAACGAGTGGCCAGATTGAAGGTCAACGAGCAGATAACCGCGATAATCAACAGGCCGAAATAATCACGCGCGCCCATCGAACGATCCTTCAGCAATAGCATATCGCGGTCAGCACCTAGTGAATACCGCGATTCTATCACACCG
>PKYX01000223.1:0-7968 GCA_003132825.1 Acidobacteriaceae bacterium | reverse complement strand
TGCATTTCCCGGGCAGAACGTGCAGTGATAATCGCAGTGATTTGCTGGCCGCCAATCGAAATCATTACTTCTGCCATCAAACCGCTGATGCGAACCGCGTCGATTCGGCCCACGAGCTGATTACGCCCACTGACCCGGCGCACGACCTCCGCGCGATCCTTCTCGGTTCTACCTCGCGTCCGGAAAAGCAGCCGGTCGATTTCACTCTGCGGGATGCGGTGATGGCCTCCGGCTGTTTGGATGCTACGAATCCTCTTCTTGTAAATCCACTGCTTGATCGTGGGGAAGCTGATCCCCAGTTGCAAAGCCGCGTCACGGGGTTTCGACAACGCTTCGTTCTCCACCCTGGGCTTGGCATTCTTCCGCATTGCAGCGAAATCGTACCCTCATCGCAGGCTAGGGTCAACCTTCCAAGTTTTCTGAGATCGTCTCGGATGCACCGTCGGCGGCGGATTCGAGATCGCTGCGACAGCGTTCCACCCCACCAACCACATCCCCATTCTGTCGGTACGCTTCCGTTCCGAGGTCGGGAGCGAAGAACGGCCGCCAGGCAGTTATTGGACAGAGGAAAATCATTTGTCGATCGCTACCGAATCCCCGGAGCAATTCCGGCCTTGACCAGTTAGATTCCGGAAAGAATTGCGAGTAAAGGCAGATTTCGAGTCTTCTCCCTTAAGTATCTCCTCATCGCTTGCTTGCATACGAATGACGGGTGAATAGCGTTGATTCTCGATTGCCGCGCGATTATCAGCGCAACTCACGCCTATAGAATGCGGACCTCAAAGCCATGGCGGACCGAGTCTTTCCGCCCACGCTTCAGCGCCAGCCTTTCGCGTTGCCGGCCGACACGTAATAGTAGAAATGCACTATTGCTTCACACCACGTGGTTGGCGAGAATCCGCAACCAGACTGAAGGGACCCGTAAATGAGTCTGTAGTTTCGCCTCCAACCGCTGGTCATTCAGCGGCAAGAGAGGAACTCTTGGGGCTCCTTCTCGCGGTCTTGGGCAGGTGGAGATGGATTCGTTCTCGTCTGTCGTGGATGACCATACATAGTGAGCAAGGGAGATTGGCATGAAGTTGCGGACGTCCATGTTGTGTAGTCTCGCGGTTTTTGTTGGAGGAGCAATGCTGTTCGGACAGCAGACCCAAACACTCGCGAGCCAACCTCCGTCATCCACAACCCTCGAAGCACAATCGTCCGCGCCCCCAGAAGTCACGGCGCCAGCTCCAGGAAAGGACCCGTCAGCAGCGGCGAAACACAAGCTTGGGCCACTCGAGGTTTCGATCAACTGGCGCACCCGGGCGGAGGGCTGGAATTGGTTTCAGGGCAAGACCGGAAACAGCGACTACGGGTTGTGGGACTCAACGCTGCGAGTGGGAATCGGTCAAACTGGGGAACGCATCGATTGGTTCATCGAAGGCGAACAGCCCTCGATTCTTGGCCTGCCCAATAACGCGGTGGTAGCGGCTCCCCAAGGCCAACTCGGCCTGGGAGCAAACTACTATGCGGCCAACAATAACCACACCAACTTGGCGAACGGCTTCCTGAAGCAAGGCTTTGTGAACTTCAAGAATCTCGGACCCGCCGGACTGAAACTGGGGCGCTTTGAGTATTTCGACGGCGCCGAAGTCAAACCCAGCGATCCCCTGCTGGCAACGGTCATCCAGACGCGGATTACGAGCCGCCTGATCTCGAACTTCGCCTTTACCGCAGTGCAGCGGACCTACGACGGCGCCACGCTTTCTCTGAATTCACCAGAGAACAACCTGACCTTTTTCGCCTCGCGGCCGACGCAGGGGGTGTTTCAAGTGAAGGGGATGGACGAATTGGACGTGGACCTCTATTACGGAGCCTACACCCGTTCGGTCAGAACCCAGAAGAACGCGGGAGAGCTACGCATTTTCGCTTTGGGCTACATCGACCACCGCACGCTCGTGCTGAAAACCGACAACCGTCCTACCGCGCTTCGTGCGGCCGATTTTGGCAAGATCGAGATCGCGACCTATGGCATAGACTACGCCCACGTTTACAACTCGGAGAAGGCCGGTAAGTTCGATTTCCTGCTCTGGGGGGTGGTGCAAAACGGTTCCTGGGGGAACCTCGCACAACATGCCGGCGCATTCGTAGGCGAGGGCGGATGGAAACTGCCAGTGGCAGTTCTGAAACCCTGGTTTAGCGCCGGCTACTCTTACGGCAGCGGCGACGACAATCCCAATGTCTCACGCCACGGCACTTTCTTCCAGGTATTGACGACGCCGCGCCAGTTCGCGCGCTTTCCTTTCTACAACATGATGAATAACGAGGATTTCTACGGTACGCTGAACCTGAACCCGGCGAAGAAGCTCGCGCTGCGATCTGAAGCGCACGCCATGCGACTGGCCGATGCCAACGATCTGTGGTACTCGGGCGGGGGCGCGTTCCAGCCGGGAACCTTTGGCTATACCGGCCGCCCCAGCAACGGCCACCGTGGTTTCGCCAACGTCTGGGACCTCAGCGCCGACTATCAGGTAACCCATTCTTTCAGCACGACTTTCTATTACGGCCATGCCTGGGGCAAGAGTGTGATCGCCGCGATTTATCCCAAGGATCCGAACGGGCAGCTAATTTTCCTGGAGACGAATTACCACTTTTGAGCTGCGAACTTCAAGTCCAGTCCCGCTCCGAGTGCGGCGCAGCGCCTGGAGCCCCCTCTTGCATGACATAAGGAATCCCGAGCTTTGAGAACCTGTCGGCTTCTCAGAGCTTACTGAGACACTACGCCACTCGCGGCATAGCATTCTCTTGAGGACTGAGCCTCGAGTTGCGAACCTACCAATATCCTTGATCGACAGCTCGCCTAGCGCCCTGGCTCAGTCTGAAACGGGTTGTGATTCCTAAAACCATCCAGGGGAGAGGCAATGGCGACCCCTGGACTGCCAGTATCAGACCGTTCTGCACGGGCCCTACTGCGGACTGAGTGGGACCCGAGACCCAAGATCGGACGCAATTGTCGTCCGTACTGCCGATATCCGGCGGATCTTCATCCTTGTAAAGCATGATTCACCCGATATTCAACGGATATTCATCATTTCTTAACAATTGACGGTTAGGATCACCCGTCTGTCACAAGTCAGGGCCTACCTCGTGGCTCGATGATGGAATGCATCTCGTCTTCTCGTGGAGGAAAAATGAAGCAGGTTATGTCTTTGGCTCTGATGCTCGTGCTCGCAGCGAGTGCTCTGGCGGCACCAGCGCCCCAGGATGCGATGGCTGCTCACCCTAGCGGCAGCAAGAAAAAGCCTCATGCGCGACCCGCCGCCGTCGCCGTTTCGCAGCGCCTGGACACCATGCAGCAGGCGATCGATGCGCAGCAGCAGCAGATTCAGCAACTGCGGCAGGAAGTGCAGAGCCGGGACACGCAGATCCAGCAGCTGCAACAACAGAACGATCAAGTGCAGAATGCGGCTGCCCAAGCCGGGCAAAAAGCAGACGCCGCAGCTTCTCAGGCGAGCGAACAGCAACAGGCCGTGGTGGCAGTGCGCAGCGACCTCTCGGACCTGAAGCTGAATGTCACCAACACCGCGCTGACGCTGCAAGACACCCAGAAGGATGTCTTGGGCTTAGCGAGCCCCCTGGCGCTTCACTACAAAGGAATCACCATCACACCCGGTGGCTTCCTGGCGGCCGAAACCGTGTGGCGCCGCGGAGCCACCGGCTCCGATGTCAACACCCCGTTCAACTCGATTCCTTTTCCCGGCAGTTCGCAGAGTCATCTTTCGGAGTTCTATACATCCGGCCGGCAGTCGCGGGTCTCTATGCTGGCAGAGGGCAAATTGAGCAGCGCCAAGCTGACCGGCTATGTGGAGGCGGATTTTCTCTCCGCCGGCATCACCTCGAACAACAATCAAAGCAATAGCTATACCCTGCGGCAAAGGCAGACGTGGGGACAGGCTGCCCTGACCAACGGCTGGAGTTTCACCGGCGGACAGATGTGGAGCCTGGTCACGGAGACCAAAAACGGCGTCGACAACCGCACCGAGGTGCTGCCCATGACGATTGACGCCCAGTACCATGTTGGCTTCAGTTGGGCCCGGCAATTCGGCTTCCGGGTGTCGAAAGATTTCGGCAACAAGATGTGGATGGCGTTTTCGGCCGAGAATGCTCAGACCACGGTCGGCGGCGAGGGTGCCAAGAACAACTACCTGATCGGGGCGGCGGGCACGAGCGGGGGTCTTTACAATCCTTCCGCCACTTATTCGTTCAACGAGATGCCGGATCTGATCGGCAAGATCGTCTTTCAGCCAACCACGGCCTCGCACATCGAAGTCTTTGGCATCGTGAGCCGTTTCCGCGACCGTGTCTTCCCAGGCGCCACCGCAACTACGCCCACGGCTGCCGGAGCCTATAACGACTCGAGCGCAGGCGGCGGGCTGGGCGTGAATATCCGCTCCGACCTTTTCGCCAAGCACCTGGATGTCGGCGTGCACTTCCTCGGCGGGGAGGGCGTGGGCCGCTACGGCACCTCTTCACTGTCGGATGTTTTCGTTCGTGCCGATGGCGTGCTTGTTCCCATCAAGAGCTACCAGGCTTTGGGCACGTTGGAATATCACGGGAAGAAACTGGATATCTATAGCAACGTCGGCGGGGAGTACGCCGGCCGCGACTCCTTGAGCGCAACCAGCGCACTCGGTTACGGTTCGCCCTTGCGATCCGGCGCCGGGTGCTACAACGAAACGGTTCCCGGCACCGCAGTAGGTGGCCAGCTTCCCGTGTCCTCGACCGGTTTCCTTCCTGGCGCACTGGCCAACTGCAACCTCGATACCCGCAACATCATCGAGGGTACGATTGGATTTTGGTATCGCTTTTACAGCGGCCCCAAAGGCCGTCTACAATGGGGTCCTCAGTTCTCCTACCTAGTTAAGAATACCTGGGCTGGGGTAGGCGGCAACCCAAGCGCCACCGAGCCCATGATATTTACCTCGTTCCGTTATTACCTGCCCTAGATCGCTCGCGTCTCCGGCACGACCCCGATTTGGGGCTCGTGCCGGAGGGTGCAGAAGACCCCATATACGTCCCCCCGGCGAGCCGAATATCGTCGATATGCGAGAGAAACGTGGCCGTACCGGGATGAAACCTCGTCCGCCGTCACCCGGCAGAACCCGCTAAGTTCGGCGATCCCTGCGCTCTCGTGGTCGGGCAACCAAGCATCGGAACCAGGATTCCGCTCGACCGCGTGCAGTACAATCTCCCCCCAGGAGGATTCATGGCAAAGCTCAAGGGATTGGTGTCCATCGTGTCGGAGTTGCGGGCAGAGAGAACGAATCTGGTAAGCCAGCTCAGGCACGTGGACGCGGCTCTTTCGGTCCTGGGAAAGTTGGACGGTGGAAGTTCTTATACCAGTCCACGGCGGACTCTGTCGGCTGCGGGCCGCCGAAAGATCAGTCTTGCGCAGAAGGCGCGCTGGGGAAAGCAAGCTGCGAAAGGCCAAGCGGCGGCACCTAAGCGGAAACTGTCGGTGGCAGCCCGCCGGAGGATTGCTCGGGCTCAGCGGGCAAGATGGGCAAAGTTTAGAGCCGAGAAGAAGAGTTGAGAATTCCGCAGGCCAGCCTCCGCCTGGAGAGCACAGTCCAGGCCCATTCGAAATTCAAGATCGAGCGATCGCGTGCGAAGTGCCTCCACAATTTGATCATTCGCACCCCTTGCTAGTCTAGGTTGCCCACAACCGGAATGAGGCACGGCGCGCTGTAATGCCCGGCGGGTTGCGTGTAGAACGGCATTCTCCGTAAGATCTTCTACCGCTGCGTGCAAGCTCCAACCAGTCTTGTCAGTGGGGAGGAAGTAAAGTTGCGCTGGCAGATTGCTGTCCTTATCAGTGTCGCGATTGCGATCAGCTATCTGGACCGGCAAACTCTGCCGGTTGCCATCCAGGCCATCGGGAAGGACATTCCGCTCTCCAATGGTCAGTTCTCGAGTCTGCAATCGGCGTTTCTCGTCGCCTACGCGTTGATGTACGCCGGCGGTGGGAAGCTGGCGGATGTTCTGGGCACGCGCCGGGGATTCGCCGCGATCATGGTGTTCTGGTCGCTCGCTTGCGCCAGCCACGGTTTGGCCAAGACATTTGCCATGCTTGCGGTCAGCCGATTCCTGCTCGGCATGGGGGAAGGCGGCGGGTTTCCCGCCGCAACGCGCGCGGTCTCAGAGTGGTTTCCGGTCGAGGAAAGGTCGACCGCCATGGGAATCATCAATGGAGGTACGGCGGTCGGGGGAGTGGCGGCG
Source organism: Acidobacteriaceae bacterium (assembly GCA_003132825.1). Classification (GTDB taxonomy): domain Bacteria; phylum Acidobacteriota; class Terriglobia; order Terriglobales; family Acidobacteriaceae; genus PALSA-270. The sequence continues at coordinate 1,710 of PKYX01000223.1, read as the reverse complement.
CCTCCTCTGATTGCGCTTCTGTTGACTTACACCAACTGGCGGATGATCTTCTGTTTGGTTGGGGCATTCGGTTTGCTGTGGACCGTCTGGTGGTGGCGGACCTACTTTGCGCCCGCGCAGCGCGCGACCGAGTCCCTAGCGCAGCCAAACGAGTCTACCGCGATCCTGATGCCGCCTTCTGCGACCGCGCCCCCTTTACGCTGGGCTAAACTGCTTGCGATCCGTGAAGTTCGTGGCCTCGCGACCGCGAAGTTTCTGAGCGACGCGGCCTGGTACTTCTATCTTTTTTGGCTGCCCAAGTATCTCTATGACGCCCGCGGTTTCGACATCAAAGGTGTCGGCGTGTTTGCCTGGATTCCTTATGCCGCCTCGGGCATCGGTTGCCTGGCTGGGGGATGGTTTTCGAGCCGTCTGGTCGAGCAGCGGTTTTCGCTGAATGTTGCGCGCAAAACGGCGCTGGGATTGAGCGCCGCGGTGATGCCGTTTATTTTGCTCGTCCCCCATGTTTCGGCATTCTGGGCGATTGCCCTGTTCAGCCTCGCCTATTTCGGCCAGCAGTCCTGGTCCACCCTGGTGATGACTTTGCCGGTCGACATTTTTCCGACGAATACCGTGGGCGCGGTGGCGGGCCTGGTTGGCTTCGGGGGAGCCATGGGCGGAATCGCTTTCGGGGAACTGGTCGGCTATCTTCTAGACCACGGCTTCGGATACGGGCCTGTCTTCATGCTGGCCAGTACGTTTCATGTGATTGCGTTCTTGGTGATTCTGCTGACCGTTCCCTCGGTGAAGCGATGGAACGGTGAACCCGATTTCGGACGGGTAGGAGAGCGATGAAAATCAAAGAGATTCGCACTCGAGTTGTCGAGTGGCAAGGCAAGACGGTCCCTTTGCCACCCCACTTCTGCACCAACCCCATGGACTTGCTGTCTCTCCCCAAGACCGAGGGTTCGATGCAAACATTTACGTTTCATAGTTGGCTGATCGTCGAGGTCTTCACCGACGACGGATTGGCCGGCGTCGGCAATTGTGCCCTCGCGCCCCAGGTCAGCAAGCAAGTCATCGATCTCTACTTGCGGCCCATTCTGATCGGCGGGGACCCCTGGGACATCGAGTTTCTTTGGCAGCACATGTATCGCAAGACGATGGCGTTCGGCCGCAAAGGAATCGGGATGGCTGCCATTAGCGCGGTCGATATCGCGCTCTGGGACATTCTGGGCAAGTCCTCCCGGCAACCCGTGTATCGACTGCTCGGCGGAAAAACCAAAGCGCGTATCCCGGTTTATGCCAGCCGACTCTATAGCGTCGCCCTCAGTGATCTCGCCGCCGAAGCGCTACGCTACAAGACCGAGGGCTACCAGGCGATGAAACTCCGTTTTGGCTGGGGTCCGAGCGATGGCGCCGCCGGCATGCAGCGTAACGTTGATTTGGTGCGCACCGTGCGGGAAACCGTCGGCGATGGAATCGATGTGATGGCGGACGCTTATATGGGATGGACGCTTGACTATGCCAAGCGCATGCTGCCACTGCTTGAGCCATTTCATCTTCGCTGGCTGGAGGAGCCGGTGATTCCGGACGACATCCGCGGCTATGCCGAGCTGAAATCCTACGGACGAATGCCGATCGCCGGCGGTGAGCACGAATTCAATCTCTATGGCTTTCGCGAGTTGCTGGAGGCCCGCGCGGTCGACTACATTCAGTTCGATACCAACC
>PKYX01000375.1 GCA_003132825.1 Acidobacteriaceae bacterium | reverse complement strand
TGGATGACGATGGGTCCGGTCTTGCTGCCTCCATGCGCGACGTAGTGCTCCAGCGCGGAGTACGCGCTGACGAAGCGGCGCCCGGCTCCGGGCTCGGACTAGCAATCGTCCGTGATCTCGTCGAACTTTACGAAGGGACTTTCTCGTTGGAAGACTCCCCTATGGGCGGCCTGCGCGCGCGGCTTCGGCTACGTACCTGAAGGAAGAAACGACGACGTTTGGGGGATCGTTAGCTACGTCATTAGGATGAAGTTTAGGAGCGCCGACGCGGCCAAGTCCTGATGCACTCGGCCTTGTAGACCACTCCCNNTGCCGTAACCGAGTTTCCACGACGCGGCAGTGCAAGATGGCCTGTCGACAGGCCCAATATCTCACTTCTGCGATGCCGGCAAATCCACGAACGGCGCAATTCCCCCGTGGATGTTCGCAGCAACCTGAGGGACTTGGTTTTCAGAGGCGGTGCCTTCATGGTCCACATCGCTGATAGTTGTGTCCCGTGATTCGAGCCGCGCGGTCTTTTCCATCAAAACCCTCACCGCCAGATTCCTTCCCAACACCGCAATCGTTCCCTGCCGCCGAATGGTTATAAGTTTGAGCACATCTCCCTCCGTGTTTGAGTTCGCGGCCGTGACAACGCCCAAATCCAGGGGTTGCCAAGGCGTTCGCTTCTCGATTCTGAGACTACCCAATAGGGGTTTGGGTTTCAAGGGTACGAAAGGGCTATTGATAAACGTGTACCTAATGCCCCTTTGGGTTTCATGGCTGGGTAGCCTAAATAGGCATTGGGTTAACCGGCAGAGCCTGCTAGACTTTCTTGTCAAATGGCCAAGAAGAAAAAGGCACGCGGATTCATTCCCGAGGCTGTGATGCAGCTGTTCCGGCAATGGGGCAAACTGGGGGGACTTCTTGGAGGCTCGGCCAAATCAGACGCCAAGGCACGAGCTGCTCGTGCGAATGGCAAGCTTGGAGGGCGTCCACGGAAGAAGTCGAAGCCAAAAAGAAGGCGGCAGCCTTAGGTCCCTGTGACGTGCCCCAGGCCAAATGCACTCTCTAAGGGGTACGAGGCCCGCCTTCCCGATGTTTGATGGCATCGAGACTGAATCCGAAGACGTCAGGAAAATGTGCTTGAGTCATGCCTAACGGTCTCGGTGGCTGAGAATTGATTGATTTTCTTTCGAATGTCAGAAGGTTCCTATGTCCAGTTTGTTTCACTCCGCCACAGAAGTTCCGGTCATTGAAACCGAACGCCTGACCCTGCACGGCCATCGGCTGGATGATTTCGTCGATTGCGCCGCGATGTGGGCTGATCCTGCGGTTACACGCCATATCGGAGGCAAGCCATTCTCCGAGGAGGAAGTGTGGACCAGGTTACTGCGCTACGTCGGGCACTGGTCGCTGATGGGCTTCGGTTATTGGGTGATCAGGCAAAGGGGAGCGGGCGATTTTGTCGGGGAGTTGGGATTCGCCGATTATAAGCGGGATATCGTGCCCTCGATCAAAGGCGTTCCCGAACTGGGCTGGGCGCTGGTCTCCAGAGCACACGGCAAAGGCTATGGCACGGAGGCGGTTCGCGCCGCTGTCGCCTGGGGCGAAGCGCACTTTGGGCCGGCGCGCACCGTCTGCATAATCCATCCGGAGAATCTTGCCTCCATTCGTGTCGCGCAAAAATGTGGATATCAAGAATACCAACGCACGATTTACAAAGGCCACCCTACGATAATCTTCGACCGCTGAAAGGTTTACAACCGGATACAATCCCCGCCAGTCGCAATCGTTTGAAACCTGAGGGTGCCCCGTGCGCGCTTGCTCAGAACAATGCCCCCGTTATAGCAACGGGATGCGATAAAGGTTGCGGCGAGTATTGAGACGTGTATAGGCATAAACTGAGGGGCTCGCGGCCGATTCCACGAACCACGGTATTGCCGCACTTTTCGCGTTCGTAAAGTCCTCGGGCCGCGAGATTCCAGCCGCCGGCAGTTTCGGAAGTCCGGTGTCGTGCAGCACGGGTAATACATAGCTGCCTCCATCCAGCGATAAGGCGAGGTAAAAAACTTTTCCAGAATTGTCCCAGTTGAGCCGGCAAAAACCGAAGCACAACGGTACAACCCGGCCGCCATTCACCGCGAACGCTTTGGTTGCGACCGTGTGCTCCTCATCGGGACCCTTCGTCACGGCAACGATCCAGCGAGCGTCCGGCGATACTGCTCTGACATCCAAGATGGTTTCGGAGGTTATTCTGGTGCGTCCAGTTCCATCTGCTTTCATGCGATAGAGAAAATTCGAGCCGCCTTCGAGTGCGCGGAAAACAATATCGCCATCCCCGAGGAAATGCGGAGAATCCTCGATGGACATTGACGAGATCCGCACCGGCGAGGAGTGGCGATCAGTCGGCGCGAACCACAGTCTGGGATTGCCGCTCTGATCCTTCATGGTGAAGACAACTGCTTTTCCGTCCCGGGAAACTGAGTAGCTTTCCATGGCGTAGCCGGGAATGAGCCTTTCCAATTTCCCACTAGGCAGGCCCTCAATCCAGAGCTCGTTACCTTGCGTTTGGCCGTTGGCCATCAAGAAGTAGAGACTGTTTCCATCGGAAGAAAACGAAGGCTTAGCCGTATTTCCTTCGGAGGATATCTGGTGGTCGCCTCCTTTGTCGTGCAGCCACACCGTGCTGTCTGTCGAGCCGACGGCGGTAATCAGCGATTTGCCGTCCGGAGCCATCGTAATACCTTCTTGAGAAGTCGGGCCGGCGCTCACTTCCTCCGGTTCTCCGTCCGGAAAGCGTTGTCGCCAGATGTGAAAAGTGTCGGTCTTGACCGAGAGATACACCCCGTTACCGTCGGGTGACCATGCGCCTGCAATACAGGTACCGCCGGAAGGCCCAACCATGCGAATAGCGCCCCTGCCTTGAAACGGAACAATTCGGCACTGCTGAATGTCGCCACGACCGTTCATCTCGACCACGAGCACCCATTGACCGTCTGGGGAAAGATAGGAGTGATGGGCCATGCCTCGCTCTCCGGCAGGCACGTAAACGTCTCGGCTGTTCCCTCGGCCTTCATCCGTCGTCACCACCGCCATGTGCAATCCTTCTTTGATCTCGGAGAAGAGCAGCCGTTTCCCGCCTTCAATCCATGTCAATGAGGAACTGTTGGGCAGCAGGATGTGGGGCTCGCCACCGAACACAGGTACTTCCCAGGTTTCCCAGGGCGCGACTACGCTGTACACGACGTTTGAGCCAGTGGGAGAGAAAGCTGGACTCATTTTCGTCGTCGAGTCGTGCGTAAGTTGGACTGGCTCGCCATCGGGCAAAAGCTTGACATAAACTTGTCCGGTGCCCATGAATGAGCCGTTTCCGCGGATGAACGCGAGCATTCGTCCGTCTGGAGACAGGGCCGGGTACACGGCAGAGTCGGTAAAAAAAGTGAGTTGCTCCCACTCTTTGCCGGCGGGAGAGCTGCTGCCAGACAAGCGATAGAAGAGAAAAACCCCTGCCGCAGCCGCCAGCAGAACAATTGCAGCGGCAGCATAGTAATACCCTCTCCGCTTTCGCGGCGTTGGCTGCGACATTACGGGGTAGGATTTCTGTGCGGCTTGATCCTCTTGTTCCAAAGGCGATATTTGAACGTGGCCCGAGCTGCTGCTGCGCTTCAGCCGTTGCAAGTCCGTTCGCATATCTGCTGCGGACTGGTAGCGCAGATCGCGGTCTTTCTCGAGTGCTTTCTCGATGATCTCTTCCAGCTTCGCGGGCAGATCAGGATTCAAGCGCACCGCCGGGGTGGGCGACGCATCCAGAATAGCTTTGAAAATTTCTGCCGAGCTGCCGCCACGGAATGGGAGCGTACCGGTCGCCATTTCGTAGAGCACAGCCCCGAAAGAGAACAGATCGCTACGGGAATCCAGATCTTTCGCCCGCGCTTGCTCCGGGGACATGTAGGCGATGGTGCCGAGCGTGGAACCCGGGCTGGTCAGGTGCTGTTCTTCGTCGGCGGTCATCGTGTTCCCCGATAGGCTGGAAGACCTGGCGCTGGGTGAAACCTTAGCCAGCCCGAAATCCAGCACCTTCGCGTGCCCGCGCTTGGTGACAAAGATATTAGCCGGCTTGATGTCGCGGTGAACGATGCCTCGGGAATGCGCGGCGTCCAACCCGTCGGCAATCTCAATGGCAAGTGAGAGCACGGTTTCGTTCTCCAGCGGCTTCCCGGCGATGAGATGCCTCAGGGTAATCCCGTCCAGAAATTCCATGGCGATGAATGCCTGCCCATCCTGCTCGCCAATGTCGTAGATGGTACAGATGTTGGGGTGGTTCAGCACAGAAGCGGCTCGGGCCTCGCGTTGAAAACGGGCAAGCTTCTCCGGGTCGCGGGCAACCTCCCCGGGCAGGAACTTGAGGGCAACGAAGCGTTGCAGTCGCGCGTCCTCGGCCTTATAAACCACGCCCATTCCGCCACCGCCGAGCTTCTCGACGATACGGTAATGAGAGATGGTCTGGCCGATCATGACGTGGCGATATGGTAGGCGGAATGCGAGGGCGAGTCAACGAATGGGGCTGGAGTTTATCAGCATCGCGTAGTCAACGTCCATGCCAAAGGCATCAGCCCACTAGCCCCGTTTAGCTTCGATTTCTTGTCGGACCGAGGTCCTGACCTGAGTTGGATTAGAAGCGAGCTTTGGTTGGAATGGCAATGTTCATCGAGAGCGAAATGGCGCTCTTCTCCGAGTGCATGCAGCGGTGTGCTCAAAAACTGCTTGATACCGCCGACGTTGTCAGAGACGCGAGGTTTCACCAACTGTCCGTATTTGAGAGGCGGATGGCGGAATCGACATCGCCAGACCTCGACAGAAAAGGCTTGTGAAAACCTGCTCGAAATTGATTGGCTCTTCCCTCATCCGTATGAAATCGCAGAACTTTCCGAACTTCCCGGAACCGGAGGGGTTCGCGTCTTGACTGCCGCACCGTATACAATCTCGCTCTGTTTCTCGTCACCACTCTGGCGCCAGGCAAGTCGGCTCTCTGTTACCTCATGCTAGCCATGGACGACCTGGCATTCGGACCCTCTATGATGCGACGACGTTTCCGCGGTCTCTGGATCCATGCCGACTTCATGAGACTGTGGACAGGTCAGACCATTTCCGTGTTCGGCTCACTTATAGGCGCTACCGCTATAGCCTTCACAGCGATTCTGGTCCTCCATGCCACACCGATCCAGCTCGGGATACTTTCGGCGACCCGCCTAGCACCCGGTTTTCTGACCGGTCTGATCGCTGGCGCATGGGTCGATCGTTTGCGGCGCCGTCCGATCCTGATCGGCGCGGACATTGGGCGAGCCGTATTGCTGGCCACCATTCCTCTGGCGGCCGTCTTCGGACTTCTCCGCATCGAGCAGCTCTACGTCGTCACTTTCTTTGTCAGCATCCTCTCCATATTTTTTGACGTCGCCTACGAGTCCTACCTACCGTCCCTGATAGGCCGGGATCAGTTGATCGAAGGGAACAGCAAGTTTTCAGCCAGCGCATCGCTGGCTGAGGTTAGTGGGCTGGGTTTGGCCGGCTGGTTAGTGCAACTCTTTACGGCCCCAGTCACTATCTTGATCGACGCTCTCTCGTTCGTGGTATCGGCGATCTCGGTCTGGCTGGTCCGTGTCCCCGAGCAGGCTCAGGTGCCTGGCTTTGCGCCGAACATGCGTCTAGAGATTGTCGCGGGACTACGCGCCGTCGTCCACCATCCGCTTCTGCGGGCGCTGGCCGCCTGTACGCTGTCAAAGGAGTTCTTCGGTGGCATGTATGGCGCGCTGGTAATGCTCTACATGGTACGCGATCTAGGATTCGCGCCCGGCATACTCGGCACGATTTGGGCTTTGGGCGGGATTAGTTCGTTGAGCGGCGCCATGGCAACTGGACGGGTGACAAGAGGTCTTGGGATCGGCTCAACCATGATCCTAGGATTGCTGTTCTCGAGCATCGCAATGTTTCTTATTCCCCTGGCGCAAGGGGCGACGCTCACGGCAGCGCTGCTGCTGATCCTGCAACAAATCTCGGGCGACGGCCCTGCAGCCATCTATCAGATCAACTTGGTCAGCCTGCGGCAGGCAGTCACGCCAGAGCAGTTGCTCGGCCGAGTGAGTGCCAGTGCGGAGTTCCTGAGACTTGGCGCGGCCCTCAGCGGCTCACTCCTCGGTGGTCTAATGGGCAGAATGATCGGTGTGCGCGCGACACTCGTCGTGGGAGCCGTCGGCTCTCTGCTCTCCACTCTCTGGCTGGCATTGTCTCCCATCCGTTCCCTTCGTGTGGCTTCCGCTACAGTTGTCGAGCCACCACTCTGACGAGAACCAACAGCGTCTGCTTTTCATCGGTATCTCCCGCGTGCCAGTGCCAGACCGACCGCCAGCAGGGACCCACGAACGGCCATACCCATACCCAATTCGGCTGCGGTAGTCCTGCATTCCCCAGACATCCGTACGTTAAAGTAAGTACAGCAGCGGCGACAAAGCCGAAGGCCAGACCTTCCAATTGAATCTTCCTTTGCAGCTCATCGATCGTCTGGAAGAAATGAGCCGCCGCTGCCGGAATCACTAGGGCGGGCAAGGCGGGCCGTGGCTGGTCCCTCCGGACCCAGTATTGGTTCCGATCAGTGTCCGATGGTATTCCGGGCGGTCACTTTTGATGGGGAGGTTGTCGAAGAGCACCTGCAGATCGGGAATGCTCGTTATAAAGCCCGCTATTGGAAGCCGAGACATCCATGTGCCACGTAGTGACATCGCCGGGCGGTCACTGGCGCTCGTCCGGGGTGCCCCAGGTTTGCTCCACGGACCGGTCGTTGTCGAGATTCCGCCCGCTCGACCGTGTCTGCTTGACGGGCCATCTGGTACTTGATCTCCTGGACGAACATAGACTCACCACCTAATAATTGCTGAGCTAGCCGCGAAGTCTCCCTGGCTGCAGAATCGAGCTGTGAACCGTGTGTTTGCTCTGACAGTTACGGTTCATCGACGTATATGGACGACCAATACGTCAACATCCTGCTTTCCGATGTTCCGCAGCAAGTAGTGTTCTTCTTGTGGCATGAGGAACACTGAACCATTCCTCACATTGATGCGGGCCGATGGCGACTTCGCCTCATTAATGAGTTCGCCGTCATCCATGCCAACGATGAGAACATCCTGTCCTTCAACCAGAGGCGTCAACGGAGCGCCGGGTGAGAGATTGAATCGTGTAACAAAGAGTTCTGCATGACCGCTGGGAACTGTCTGAATACTCTTGCTTCCGTCCGCCTTTTTGAGCGGAGCAGCAGAAAGCCATTCACAACTCATCAATCCCGAGGGTGCCACTCCGCAAGACCCACTGGAGGTTGGCAAAACTTGGGCGGTTGCGACCAATGAGCCGCACAAACCGAGGAACCATAAGGCCACGGCGTATTTCATAAAGAATCCCTTTCCATGTCTTATTGTCTCTCCCGCTGCGGGCATCGGAGGAGGAGCAACGTTCACAATCGAACAAGTACTGTCAAGAATAGCGATTCAAATTGGCTGTGGTGGGCCTACTCTTCCTTCGTAAATCTGCCCCGCTGAAAGAAGAACTTTCGTCTGCCGGTGGGATCGCTCACGATCGTTTCGACGATCTCCTGTTTCACAAGTATGTATTCGTACCGATACACGTCGCCGTTCGCCAGCCTCTGCTCCGAAATCCTGCCCCCATCGCTATCGTTGTAGATGTTCTGCACCAGCACTTTTCCTCTGCCGTCAACGACGGCAGTCATAAGATACGGGTTGTAGCCCGCGGGATGAAGAAGCGGCGTGTACTCGAAGCGATATAGCACATGCGATGCATCCGCCACGGTCGCCAAATGATCGCTCGAATCGTAGGAATATTTCCGGACGTTTCCTGCGTCGTCCCTTGCCTCGATGATTCGATCTGCTTTGTCGTACTCGAAAGTGATCGTGTGCCCGGAGGGAGAAATCAGCTGCTTCAGCCTTCGCTGGTTATCTCGTTTCAACTGAATGCGATGACCGTCAGCGGCCCGCATCTCGAAGGGGGCGCCTTGCGCTAAATTCTTACTGTAGTAAGCTTCGGGGAACAGCCAACGGCGACCGTCGCGGAAATTCAGCGTCCAGCCGTCGCCATTCCAGGCGATCTGCGCTCCGTAAAACTCAGAGGATGACTGGCCATGCCGGAAGACCGCGTCAGCATATCCAGTTCCCTTCGAAATCCGCAGAAAATGGATTTGCCGGCCATCCTCCAGGTTCAGGTCCATATA
>PKYX01000204.1 GCA_003132825.1 Acidobacteriaceae bacterium | reverse complement strand
GGAGTGGAAGATCCGCACAACCTGGGAGCGGTTCTCCGGACCGCCGATGCCGCAGGCGCGGATGGAGTGGTGATCCCGGAGCGCCGGGCCGCCGGGGTCACGGCGATCGTCACCAAGGCTTCCGCGGGTGCGAGCGAACACCTTCCTATCGCGCGTGTCACAAACGTTTCGCGGACGCTCGACNNGACTACAACATGGACTGCGCCATCGTGCTGGGCGCCGAGGGCAAAGGGGTGCACGAGCTGGTGCGCCGGAAGTGCGACCACCTGGTGTCGATCCCTATGTTGGGGAAGGTTTCGTCCCTGAATGTCTCGGTCGCTGCGGGGGTGGTGCTGTACGAAATCGTGCGCCAGCGGCGGAGCAGGACGGGAACGCCGGAGTGAGCATGAAGTTTGTCTGGGTGGCGTGCGTTCTCTCGGCTTGCGCTGCGGGTTGTCTGGCTCTCGATCGCGAGGCCTTCACCTTCGCTAACTATAATCTCCACGTTCGCATCGAGCCGGAGCAGCGCCGCTTGGCGGTGCGCGGCACAATCACCCTGCGCAATGATTCGGGCACGCCGCAGAGAAATCTATCGCTGCAAATCTCCTCCAGTTTAGGCTGGAGGTCGGTCGAGCGCAGCCACCATGCTCTGCCGTTCCTTTCTCAGAGCTACACCTCCGACATTGATCACACCGGGGTGCTTTCTGAAGCCATCGTAGAGTTGCCGGAGGCGGTTCCGCCGAAGGGCACCGTCGGACTGGAGGTTGGCTATGAAGGCGTGATTCCGCTCGACACCACTCGCCTGACGCGGATTGGAGTCCCGGAACAAGAGGCCAGGCACACCGATTGGGACCAGATCAGCGATTCATTCACGGCAGTGCGGGGCGTCGGGTATGTAGCCTGGTACCCCGTCGCCATCGAGGCCGCGAGCCTATCCGATGCGAATGCCGTGCTCGACGCCCTGGGACGATGGAAGGCGCGGGAGGCTGACGCTTCGATGACGGTGGTTCTCGAATCCACCCGGGATGAAACGCTGCTGTTCAGCGGCACTCCGGACCCGGCGAACGTTCCCGATCCGGAAACCGCCAAAGTTGGCGCCTTCACCATGCTGCGCTTCGGGACCGACGTGCCAGCTTTCGCCGTGGCCAGTTATCACAAACTGACAGCTAGGCTGAACTCGAGCGTCGAATACCTGCCCGGCCAGCAAGACTCCGCCCAGGCCTGCGTGGATATGATGGCGCAGCTCGATCCCTTTTCGCCGGTCGGGCGAGACGCGGTTGGGACTCTACAGGTGGTTCAACTGCTCGATCCCGATGCGGCCGCCTTTTCGACCCAAGGCATGCTGCTCACCCCGCTCGCAGCCCCGATGACACGAGAAGCCGAGCTGACTCTGATCTACGCGCTGACTCGTGAGCGGGTGTGGTCTCGGCGAGCCTGGATCAAAGAAGGCTTGGCACACTACGCGCAATTGCTCCACATCGAGCAACAGCAGGGACGACAGGCGGTCCTCGACTACTTGAACGCGCACCGAACCGAGCTCGCCGAGGCTGAGAAGGAAGCCGTGACCAGGAGCACGGCAGACACCGGAACCCCGGAGGGATCAGAAACGGCGCGCGCGCTCCTCCATTCCGGCGACAATCTCTATGCTCAAACCAAAGCCATGTACGTCTGGTGGATGTTGCGCGACATGGTGGGCGAGTTGAACCCCGCGTTGCAAAGTTACCGAGCCTCTGAGGACCAGGACCCCGCGTATTTAGAGCGATTGATTGAGCCGTTGGCCCGGCGCGACCTCGGCTGGTTCTTCGAGGATTGGGTGTATCACGACCGCGGCTTGCCGGATTTTCGGGTGGCCTCAGTGTATCCGAGCCCGACCGGCCAAGGCGGCTACATGGTCACCGTGACGGTCGAAAATCTGGGGAGTGCCGGAGCGGAAGTGCCGGTCACGGTCCGCGCCCAGGACGGCACAGCCAGCAAACGACTCGAAGTGCGCGGAAAATCCAAAAATTCCATCCGCATCATGGTCCCTTCCCTACCCCAGGAGGTCGTGGTCAACGACGGCAGCGTGCCGGAGACTGAGGTGAGCAGCCACGTCTTCGAAGTTCAGCCCACTAAGGTTCCGCCCGCTCTAGAACCTCACTGAGAGTCATTCCCGCCAGGCACAGAGAAACCGCGCCATGACTCCTCTGCCCTCTGTTTTCCTGCCTCTTTACGTTTTTCTGCCTCTTTTGTTTTCTCGCCTCTATGGTAAGTTTTAGGTTCGATCGCAAGGGCCGCGATTGGTTGTTGATTGCTCTGGATTTCGCGGCTTGCAGGNNCAAGGAGATCGCGGCGGCCGTCTCCGGCTTGCCGGACAAAGTTCTGCGCCACAAACCGTCTCCCGAGAAGTGGTGCATCCTTGAGATTCTGGGCCATTTGGCGGATATGGAGATTCTGTATGCGCACCGCATGCGGCAGATGTTGGCGGACAAGAAACCCGTTCTTGCCCCGATCGACCAGGACGCCTGGGCACGCCATCTCGGCTACCTGGAGACACCGGCCGCGGAGATGACAGCGCTCTACGGATTGAACCGGCACCACAATTTACGCCTGCTGCGGCGATTGAAGGCGGAGGATTGGGGCCGGTCGGCCTACCATCCCGAGCTGAAGCGAGAGGTGACGGTGACCGAGATCGTGGAGATGATGGGAGTGCACGGCGGAAACCACCTGGCGCAAATTGAGCGGCTGAAGAAAGAACTCGCCGGAAACTAGCTCGCTCAGAGCGGCCCGGCTTGGGGTTCGGCCCGCGTGGTTGTGAACCGCACCAGAGCCTCGAGCTTTGCCGCCGCGGCACCGCCATCAATGGACTTGGCCGCCACGGGTAACGCATCCGCCAGATGATCCTTTTTCCCAGCCACCACGATGGCAGCGGCCGCGTTGAGCAACACGACGTCGCGCCGCGCTGATTTCTCTCCGCCAAGAATTTGGTGGATGATGGCGGCGTTGACGCTTGCATCGCCGCCCGAAATATCATCCAGGGTGGCGCGGTTCATGCCAAACTCTTCCGGAGTCACTTCATAGCTATGCACGCTTCCCCCGCGCACTTCGGCAATCCGGGTCGGGGCGGTGATGGTAATTTCGTCCAGGCCGTCCAATCCGTGGACGACCAGAGCGCGCCGCAACCCGAGCATGCTCAACGCCTCGGCCAATTTTTCCACTAATTCGGCGGAATACACCCCCACCACTTGCGCCGAGGCGTGAGCCGGATTGGTGAGCGGGCCCAGCAGATTGAAAACCGTGCGCAGACGAAGCTCGCGGCGGGCGGCTTGCACGTGCTTCATCGCCGAATGCATGGCGGGCGCGAACAGAAACGCCATGCCGACTTCCTCTAAGCAGGCCGCCAGACGATCCGCCGACAGATGAATTTCCACCCCGAGAGCTTCCATCACGTCTGCGGAACCGCATTTCGAGGTCAAGCTGCGGTTGCCATGCTTGGCNNACCCCGGCGCCGGCCGCCACCAATGCCGTTGCCGTCGAGATGTTGAAGGTTCCGCTGGCGTCCCCGCCGGTGCCGCAGGTATCGACCAGCGCATCGCGCTCGGTGTCGCTCACGTCCACCGTGGAAGTTTCACCCAGCTTGAGGGGTAGAGCGGCCGCACGGATCGCCTCGGCAAATCCAACAATTTCTTCCACCGTTTCGCCCTTCATGTGGAGCGCGACGAGCAGGGCCGCAATTTGGGCATCCGTGCATTTTCCCGCGAGAACTTCCGTCATCACCTCGCGCGCCTGTTCTCGCGAGAGGGATTGGCGGTGATTGGCAATCGCGTGCAGGGCGTCAACCATCATGCGGGCGATCCCAAGATTAGCATTGCCGCGGAAGCTGCCGGGCCCTGAATTTTGCCGGCGGCCGCCTGCGCTCGATCCTCCGGGGTCAGTTTCCCGGAATATCGAACGACGGCGGTAACTGGTCTGGTCGGCTGGCCCATGCCTGGTTGGGCCCGGTTCCGAGCCTAAACTCCAGGCGATTGTGTCCGGCAGAGAGCTGGCCGAGCGGCAGCCAGGCCGTGCCATAGGAATTGCCGTTCAACTCGACGGATTGAACGTAAACTCCGGGTCCTTTGGATATGATCTCGAGCGTACGCCCATCCCCGAACCGGACAGTGGCGCGCGGGAACATGGGTGTGCCGAGGACTAATCCGCCCACGTCCGGAATCACGGGATACAAGCCCAGCGCGTTCCACACATACACCCCAGAGGTAGCGCCTAGATCGTCATTGCCCGGGAGTCCATCGGGTTGTGGGGTGAAAGTTTCACGGCGAATGCGGTCCACCACTTCCTGGGTCTTCCAGGGATTGCCGGTCCATACATAGGCATAGGGAGCGCAGAAGTCGGGCTCGTTGGCCACCGTAAAAGTGGGGCTGCCCCAGCCGGTGAGTTTCTGGAAAAATTTGTCCAGTTTCGGAAGAACATTCTGGCTCCCGCCCATGGCCTTGAACAAGCCAGCGTAGTTGTGCGGAATCATCCACGTATATTGCCAAGTGGAGCCTTCCTCGAAGCCCATCTGATCCGAGGTATCCCAGCTATGGCGGTGATGGGGCAGCAGATGGTCCGGGTCCCAGTCAGCGATGAAGCTGCCGTCGGCAGCGCGCGGACGAATGAAGCCGCTTTCGTTGTCCCAGAGACTTCTCCAGTTCTGGGCGGAGCGCAACAGGCTCGCGGCGTGAGCCTGGTCACCGATCGCGGCCGCAAGCTCGGAACCGGCGAAGTCGGCATTGGCGTATTCCAGGGTGATCGAGGCGCCCGATTCCTGCTGGTCGTCGACGGGAACATAGCCCTTGCTGAGATAGTCGGCGAGCCCCGGCCGCTCGGAGTTTCCATGCGGGCCGGTGCCCGGCTGGGTTGCACCTTTAATCATGGCGCGGACCGCGGATGCGGTGTCAAAGGAGCGCGCCCCAAACGCGTAAGCGCTGGCCAGCAGAATCGCCGACGAGTCCCCGCCCATCACGTAACTTACGTCGTTGGCGACGGGCCAGCGGGGCAGCCATCCACTTTGTTCGGCATCGCGCACCAGCGACTGCATCATCTGGCTGGTTTCGGCCGGCAGGAGCAAAGCTTGGAACTGTATAAGGCTACGGTAGATGTCCCAATCGGAAAAATTCGCATACTGCGCCTGGCCGGAGCGCAATCGCCTTACCTGGTTATCGAAGCCAACGTAATCTCGATTGTCGTCGCTGAAGATGTTTGGGGAAAGCAGCATGTGATAGAGGGCGGTGTAGAAGATGACGCGCTGGTCGGGCGTTCCGCCTTCGGTCTGGACGCGATCGAGCATCTGCGTCCAGGTTTCCTTCGCGGCGGCGCGCACCGCCTCGAAGTCCCAGCCGGGAATTTCGTGGGAGAGGTTCTTTCGGGCATTTTCTACGCTGACGAATGAAATCCCAATCTTCATCAGGATCGGATCGGCGCCGCTGGCGAACGAGACATAGGCTCCGGCCCGGTGGCCGGAGGCGCTACGCGCGCCCGGATTGGTGCGACCGGACTGGTTCCCGGACCAGGTGCCGTAGGAAGAGAAGGGCCTGGCAAATTTTGCCGCGAAGTAAAGAACGTAGTTCGTGTCGGATTGGCAGAAGCCCCCGCTGTGAACTATGCCCGTGATGGTGTGGTTGCCAATGACTTCGATCGTACTGCTGTCGGATTCACGTTTCGGATCGTTCGTCGTGGCGCTCGCGGCGGCTTTCATGAGCAGGATGTGCGGCGCAGCGGCGGGAAATGCAAAGCGTCCCATGCCGGCGCGAAGGGCGACTGCCAGTTCTGTCTTCACTCCGTTGTCGAGAATGACGCTGTAATAGCCCGGGTGTGCCTGCTCATGGTCGTGAGAAAACCCCACTTTGAGATCATTGGGGGCTCCGGCGCTCGCCGCGAGTTCCGCGGTCCAGGGCAAAATGGGCACATCGGCATACACGGTACAGCCCGCTCCGCTGATGTGAGTCAGGCTGAAGCCTCGAATGCTCGCGTCCGGGTAATGGTACCAGCCGTCCGCTCGGGTATCAGGACTCCACGCGATCATGCCCAGGGGGAGAGTGGCTCCCGGGAAGGTGTTGCCATCCGCCGCGCTGCCGATCCAAGGATTCACGGCATCATAAGCTGGCGGCGGAACGCTTTGGGCCAACGCGCCCACGGCCGCAAACCAGAGGAGAAACCAGGAGAGGCGCATGGGCGGGGATTATATCAAGGTGAGTGTGGGCTGCCGGCGGGNNAGTGGCCTCTGCCGAAGCCACGATCACGAAGCCACGATCACGTTTGCCCTATCCTTCGATCCTTCTATAGAATCAATAGTTTGCTGCCCGAATTCTCAAGCCGCAAGCCGATCCTGCCGATCCTACGATTCACCAGGAATGATTATCGGGAATCATTATGAAGATTCACGAGTACCAGGCGAAAGAAATCCTGAAGAAATACGCCGTTCCGGTGCCGCGGGGAGAAATGGCGGAAACTCGCGAGCAAGCCGAATCGGCCGCGAAAAAACTTTTCGATGCTGGAGCCACCGGAGTCGTCGTCAAGGCCCAAATCCATGCCGGAGGCCGCGGGAAGGGTGGCGGCGTGAAGTTAGCCAAGTCGGTCGGCGAAGCGGTCGAACT